>CBFGXR010000175.1:0-4858 GCA_965652675.1 uncultured Castellaniella sp. | reverse complement strand
GGTACCACGAAGGCCGGCCGGGAGAGACCGAGACTGCGTTCGCCGACCGGCTGGCGGCCGAACTGGAGGCGCTGATCCTGGCCGAAGGCCCCGAGACGGTGGCGGCCTTCATCGGCGAACCCGTCATGGGCGCGGGCGGGGTGATCGTGCCGCCCGAGTCCTATTGGCCGAAGATGCAGGCGGTGTGCCGCAAGTACGACGTGCTGCTGATCGCCGACGAGGTGATCACCGGCTTCGGGCGCACGGGGCGGATGTTCGCCTCGGACCTGTTCGGCATCGAGCCGGATTTCATGACCCTGTCCAAGCAGCTGACCTCGTCCTACCAGCCCCTGGCGGCGGTGCTGTTGAACGAGCGGGTCGCCTCGGTGATCGGCCGCCACAGCGGCGAACTGGGCACCTTCGGCCACGGCTACACCGCCAGCGGCCATCCGGTGGCCACCGCCGTGGCGCTGGAGAACATCCGCATCATCGAGGAACGCGGCCTGGTGGACAACGCCGCCGCGGCCGGCGCCGTGCTGCAGCGCCGGCTGCGGGAACTGGCGGATCATCCGCTGGTGGGCGAGGTGCGGGGCCTGGGCCTGATCGCGGCGGTGGAACTGGTGGCCGACAAGGCGTCGCGCGCGTCCTTCGATCCGGCGGGCAAGGCCGGCGCGCAGGTCGTGCGCCAGGCCCAGGACAACGGCCTGATCCTGCGTGGCATCCAGGACAGCGTGGCCTTCTGCCCGCCGCTGATCATCACCGAGGCCCAGGTCGAGACGCTGGCGGACCGTTTCGCGCGGTCCCTGGACGAGGCGGCGAAGACGCTGTGAGGCCCGGCGCCTGGACGATGGCGCCGGCCGCCGGAGCCTCCGCGCGGCCGCCGTCGTCCGGTCCGGCGTCGCCCCGAGCCTGATCGACCAGCCAGTCGCGGAAATGCGCCAGGGCGGGCAGGCCGGCCTTGCGCTCGGGCACGATCAGGTGAAAGGCCCGCTGGCCGGGGCCGCTGTGCGGGTTCAGCACGGCCAGGGTGCCCTGCGCCAGTTCCCGCTGGATCAGGAAGGGCGGGATCAGCGCCACGCCCAGTCCGTCGCCGGCCGCCTGGGACAGCATGGAAAACAGTTCCAGCCGCATGCCCGCCAGGGCGGCGGGCGCCGCGACGCCGGCCGAAGCGAACCATTCGCGCCAGGCGGTGGGTCGGGTGCTTTGCTGCAGCAGGGGCAGGGCGGCGATGTCGGCCGCGTCCAGCGGGCCGCGCGCCAGTTCCGGGCTGCAGACCGGGACCGGATTTTCGCGCATCAGGAAGTGGGCCTGGGTGCCCGGCCAGCGCGGGTCGCCCGAATAGATGGCGGCGTCGAACTCCGTGTCCTCGAACAGGAAGGGGTGGGTGCGGGTGGCCATGTTGACCTGCAGCCCCGGCCGTTCGGCGCGCAGCGCCGCCAGGCGCGGCAGTAGCCAGCGGGTGGCGAAGGTCGGCACCACGGCCAGTTCCAGCACGCCGCCGCCCTGATGGGCCATGACGGCCTGGGTGTCTCGTTCGAGCGCGTCCAACTGCCGGCGCACCAGCCGGCTGTAGCGTTCGCCCGCGTCGGTCAGGCGCACGCCCCGGCGCGCGCGCTGGAACAGCGGCACGCCGACCAGGGCTTCCAGGCCGGCGACCTGGCGGCAGACCGCGCCCTGGGTCAGGGACAGTTCCTGGGCGGCGCGGGTGAAGCTTTCGTGCCGCGCGGCGGCCTCGAAGGCCTGCAGGGCCTGGGTGCTGGGCAATCGTTTGCGCATGTACGGAGTGAGTAAAAATCACAGATAACGTAGTTTATATCGTTTGTACCTCATGGGATATCCCGTTAGGATGCGTCAATATCACTGATTCAATTCTTTCCTTTTTCGGAGACGCCTCATGTCCGCTTCCCGCCCTCAGTTCGAATGGCTCGATCCCCTGCTGCTGGATCAGCAGCTGAGCGACACCGAACGCATGGTGCGCGATGCCGCCCGCGCCTATGCCCAGGACCGCCTGCTGCCGCGTGCGCAGGAAGCCTTCCGCCATGAGAAGACCGATCCGGCGATCTTCCGCGAGATGGGCGATCTGGGTCTGCTGGGCGCCACGATTCCCGAACAGTACGGCGGCGCGGGCATGAACTACGTCTGCTACGGGCTGATCGCCCGCGAGGTCGAGCGGGTGGATTCCGGCTACCGTTCGATGATGAGCGTGCAGAGTTCCCTGGTCATGGTGCCCATCAATGCCTTCGGCACCGACGCGCAAAAGGAAAAGTACCTGCCGAAGCTGGCCTCGGGCGAATGGATCGGCTGCTTCGGCCTGACCGAGCCCGACCACGGCTCGGATCCGGGCTCCATGGCCACGCGGGCGAAGAAAGTGCCGGGCGGCTACAGCCTGACGGGGGCCAAGACCTGGATCACCAACAGCCCGATCGCCGACGTGTTCGTCGTCTGGGCCAAGGACGAGGCCGGCGACATCCGCGGCTTCATCCTGGAAAAAGGCTGGAAGGGCCTGTCGGCGCCCGCCATCCACGGCAAGGTCGGCCTGCGCGCCTCGATCACCGGCGAGATCGTGCTGGACGAGGTCTTCGTGCCGGAAGAAAACGCCTTCCCCGACGTGCGCGGCCTGAAGGGGCCCTTCACCTGCCTGAATTCGGCGCGCTACGGCATCGCCTGGGGCGCCCTGGGCGCGGCCGAGGCCTGCTACGAGACCGCGCGCCAGTACGTGCTGGACCGCAAGCAGTTCGGCCGCCCGCTGGCCGCCAACCAGTTGATCCAGAAGAAGCTGGCCGACATGCTCACCGAGATCACCCTGGGCCTGCAGTCGGTGCTGCGCGTCGGCCGACTGAAGGACGAGGGTCAGGCGCCGGTGGAAATCACCTCCATCATCAAGCGCAATTCCTGCGGCAAGGCCCTGGACATCGCCCGCACGGCGCGCGACATGCTGGGCGGCAACGGCATCTCCGACGAGTTCTGCATCGCCCGCCACCTGGTCAACCTGGAGGTCGTCAACACCTACGAGGGTACACACGACGTGCACGCCCTGATCCTGGGGCGGGCCATCACCGGCATCGCCGCCTTCGCCAACTGAGGGGTCCGACCATGGCGCAAGAAACCGCCGGATCGGGGGCCGCGTCCCGGGGGGCACTGTCGCACATCCGCGTCCTGGACCTGTCGCGCATCCTCGCCGGCCCCTGGGCCACGCAGATCCTGGGCGACCTGGGCGCCGACGTGATCAAGATCGAACGCCCCGGCGAAGGCGACGACACGCGCGGCTGGGGGCCGCCGTGGATGCCCGACGCCCAGGGCGGCGAATCGCGCGTCGCGGCCTATTATCTGTGCGCCAACCGCAACAAGCGTTCGGTGACGGTGGACATGGCCAGCCCCGAAGGCCAGGACCTGATCCGGCAGCTGGTCCTGCGGTCCGACGTGCTGGTGGAAAACTTCAAGGCGGGTGGCCTGGCGCGCTACGGCCTGGACTACGACAGCCTGCATGCGCTCAACCCGCGCCTGGTGTATTGCTCCATCACCGGCTTCGGGCAGACGGGGCCTTACGCGGCGCGCGCCGGCTACGACTTCCTGATCCAGGGCCTGGGCGGCCTGATGAGCGTCACCGGCCGGCCCGACGGCGAACCGGGCGGCGGGCCGATGAAGGCCGGCGTCGCCCTGACCGACATCCTGACCGGCCTGTACGCGGCCAACGCCATCCAGGCCGCGCTGGCGGCGCGCGAGCACACCGGCGTCGGCCAGCACGTGGACATGGCGCTGCTGGACGTGCAGGTCGCCTGCCTGGCGAACCAGGCCATGAACTACCTGGCCACCGGGCGCAGCCCGGGGCGGCTGGGCAACGCGCATCCCAGCATCGTGCCGTACCAGGATTTTCCCACGGCCGACGGCCACATGATCCTGGCCATCGGCAACGACGGGCAGTTCGCGCGCTTCTGCGACGAAGCCGGCCAGCCCGACCTGGCGCGGGACGCCCGTTTCGCCACCAACCGGGCGCGGGTGGAAAACCGCGACGCGCTGATCCCCATCCTGCGGCACCTGACCACGGCCCGCACCACGGCCGCCTGGGTCGCGGCGCTGGAATCACGCGCCGTGCCCTGCGGTCCGATCAATGCGATCGAACAGGTGTTCGACGATGCCCAGGTGCGCGCGCGCGGCCTGCGCATCGAGATGCCGCATCCTGAAACCGGCGCGGTGCCGTTGGTGGCCAGCCCGATCCGTCTGTCGGACACGCCGGTGGACTACCGCCTGCCGCCGCCTTCCCTGGGGGCGCATACGGCCGATGTGCTGGCCGAGATCCTGGAACTTGCGCCGGAGGAGATCCGGGCGCTGCGGGCGCGCGGCGTGGTCTGAGCGGTCCCGGCCTTGCGCCGCGCGCGGGCGCGCCGGACGAGGCCGACGCGGCGGGAGCGCCACAAACGAGTTGACCGGCGTCAACCTTTCCGGACAGAGGCGCGCCACCGGCGCTTCCGTTCATCTGGCGTCAATGTTTTCGTCTCTATGATGGTGTCATGAAGGGTCGCCGCCCGGCGGCCGGATGACTGGGGATCCATCATGAAGAAATCCTGGAACACGTTCGGTGCCTGCCTGCTGGCGGTTTCTCTGGCCGGGACCGTCGCGCCGGCCCTGGCCGATGATGATTGCGACGTGCCCGTCGAGCGCTGGCAGACCCGCGATGCCGTATCCCAGATGGCTCGTCAGAAAGGCTGGGACCTGAAGCGCATCAAGATTGACGATGGTTGTTACGAGGTCCGTGGCCAGGACGCCGGGGGCCGCGCTTTCAAGGCCAAACTCGACCCGGAAACGCTGGACGTCGTGGAGATCAAATACCGCGATCACAAGGATCGAGAACGCCGCCGCGACCGCGACCCCGATCGCAGCG
>CBFGXR010000174.1:0-4863 GCA_965652675.1 uncultured Castellaniella sp. | reverse complement strand
CCACCCCGGCCAGCATCGTGATGTGCGAACCGCTGATGGAGACCAGGTGGGTGACGCCGGTGCGGTTGAAGACGATCCAGTCGGTGTCGTCCACGCCGTCCTGATCGCCGATGGCCAAGGCCCGCAGCACCGGCCCGTAGCGCAGATCCGCCAGATGAGGCGCCATGGCTTCGCGCACCGCATGGCGCGCACGCCCGGCGACGACGGACAGGCCGGCCCAGTCCTCGTCGCGCAGCCATTCCGGCGTACCCCGCACGGTCCCCTGCGCGCGGATGCCGGCGGCGAAGGCATGGGCCTCGCCATCGAAGGCATGGAAGTTCTGCGCGGCGCGCACCGGCCGCAGCACCAGGGCCATGCGCCAGACCTGGCCGGGCCGCACCTCGGGAAACGGCGGGTCGGGCGGCCGCGCGGGCGCATAGGGGCCGCGCCAGCCGCCGGCCGGACAGCGCACCCGGATGCGTGCCGGCACACCGCCAGGATGCGCATCCAGCACCACGGCCTCGAACGCCAGGCGGTCCGGCTGGAGCCGGGGCAGGCTGTCGACGCGCAGCGTGACGCGCGACACGCGGTCCACATTGCCGTCGGCCAGCGTCTGGCCCAGGCGCGCCTGGGCGCACAGCACCGTGAACGCGAAACCGGCCCAGACGCTCAGCAGGCAGAGCGCCAGGCTGCGCAACGTCGCGACGGAGCCAAGCCCACACCAACCGGAAAGCGCCGATCGGCCGAAACGATGCGATATCCCGTCCCCGGTCCCCGCCCGGCCCCGGGCCACGCGCCACACCACCCAGCCCACCAACCCCGGCAAACCGGACACCAGCGCCAGCGTACCGCTTCCCGGCAGATCGGCCAGGCCATGGGCGCCGAGCACGCCGCCCAGCCCCGCCACCACCCTCGCGCGCCCGAGCATGCCTTCCCCCGAAAACGAATCATCCTTCAGCTTAGGGGGTGAACGGGCCGCCGGAACGCCTCACACGCATTCCGGTCCAGGCGGGAAACTACGCAGCGACCGTTCCGTCCAAGGCCCGCACCAACCGGGGCAGCACCCGGCAGCCATTGGCGAAGCACTGCCCGACCAAGGTCTCGGTCTCGACACCACGCAATTCGGCCAGAGTACGGGCGATGCCGGCCGTTTCCGCCGGCTCGTTGCGGGCGGGCCGGGGCCGGCCGTCGGGGCCGCGCCCCAGCCAGGCGGGCGGGATGTCGGGCGCGTCGGTTTCCAGCACCAGGGCCTCGGCCGGCAATTCGGCCGCCAGGCGGCGGATCTGCAGGGCGCGCTCGAAGGTCATGGCCCCGCCCATGCCCAGCGCGAAGCCCTGCGCGATGAACTGTTCCGCCTGCTGGAAGCTGCCGTTGAAGGCATGGGCGATGCCGCCGATGGGCGGGCGGCGGCGCAGGTGCTTGAGCAGCGTGTCCTGGGACCGGCGCACGTGCAGCAGCACCGGCAGGCCGTGGCGCCGCGCCAGATCCAACTGGCGCGTATAGAACCGTTCCTGGCGGACGCGTAATTCCGGCGTATTGAAGGCCGGTACGAAAAAATCCAGCCCGATCTCGCCGATCGCCACCAGTCTGGGATCGTCCCGCGCCGCCGCCAGCGCGGCGTCCAGCGCGTCCAGGTCCGCCTCGTCGGACCGGTCGACGTACAGCGGATGGATGCCCAGGGCGTAGCAGGCGCCCGGCGTGGCATGCGCCAGATCCCGCACGACGGCAAAATTGGCGCGCATGACGGCCGGAATCACGATGCCCCGCACGCCCGCCTGGCGCGCCCGTTCGATCACGGCCGGCCGGTCGGCGTCGAATTCGGGCGCATCCAGGTGGCAGTGGGTGTCGATCAGCATGGAGTTCTCCGTTCGAACGTCGGCCAGGCGGTCACTCGGCCGGGAAACCGCCGCACGGCTCCGCAAGCGGCCGGATACGGCGCGTCAGCCGGCCGCTTCCATGTCTTCGGTCAGCCGCCCCGCCTGCATGTGGAAGCGCCGGTGCGCCAGGGCCGCCAGCGCCGGATCGTGGGTGACGATGACGAAGGCCGTGCCCAGTTCCCGGTTGATGCGGGCCAGCAGGTCGAACATGGCGGCGGCCGTATGGCGGTCCAGGTTGCCGGTGGGTTCGTCGGCCAGCACGCAGGCAGGCCGGGTCACCAGCGCCCGCGCCAGGGCCACGCGCTGGCGCTCGCCGCCCGACAGCTGGCCCGGAAAATGCGCGGCCCGGGCGGACAGGCCGACCTGGTCGAGCATCGCGGCCGCCTGCTCCCTGGCCTGGGCGCGCGTGCAGCGGCGCACGATCAGGGGCATGGCCACATTGTCCAGCGCGGTGAATTCCGGCAGCAGGTGGTGGAACTGGTAGACGAAGCCCAGGGCCTGATTGCGCAACCGGCTGCGGCGGCGTTCGTCCAGCCCCGTGGCGGCCTGGCCCGCGATCCACAAGCGCCCTTCGTCCGGCTCGTCCAGCAGGCCCAGCACGTGCAGCAGCGTGCTCTTGCCCGAGCCCGAGGCGCCGACGACGGCGACCATTTCATGGGCGTGGACCGACAGGCTGACATCCCGCAGGACTTCCACCCGACCGGCGCCCTCGTCGTAGGTCTTGGCCAGGCGTTCGGCGCGCAGCACGGCGTCGGCGGCAACGGGATCAGTCATGGCGCAGCACTCGGGCGGGTTGCAGGCGGGAGGCCCGCCAGCTGGGATACAGCGTGGCCAGCAGGGACAGGACCAGGGACGTCCCGCCGATCACGGCGATGTCGCCCAATTGCGGATTGGACGGCAGCTCGCTGATGAAATAGATCTGCTGGGGCAGGAACTGGATGCCCAGCGCGTGTTCGATCCAGGGGACGATGACGTCGATGTTGTAGGCCACCAGCGTGCCCAGCGCGACGCCCCCCAGCGTGCCCACCACGCCGATCAGGGCGCCCTGGATCAGGAAGATGCGCGCGATCTCGGCCGGCGTGGCCCCCAGGGTGCGCAGGATGGCGATGTCCGAGCGCTTGTCCTTGACCGCCATCACCAGCGAGGACAGCAGGTTGAAGGCCGCCACCGCCACGATCAGGGTCAGGATCAGGAACATCATGCGCTTTTCGGTCTGCACGGCGGCGAACCAGGTGCGGTTGTTCTGGGTCCAGTCCGTGGCCCGCACGCCCGCCGGCATCCGGCCCAGCAGCGCATGCGCCACTTGGGGGGCGCGCTGCATGTCGGCGATGCGCAGGCGCACGCCGCTCACGCCGCTGTCGCGGAACACCCGGGCGGCGTCCTGCACGTCGATGAACACCAGCGAGGCGTCGTATTCGTAATAGCCCGAGGAAAAGACCCCCGACACGGTGAACTGGCGCATGCGCGGCGTGAAGCCGGCCGGCGAGATCGAGCCCTGGGGCGCCAGCAGCAGGACCGTGTCGCCCACCGTCAGTCCCAGGGACTGGGCGATCTGGCTGGCCACCACCATGCGGAAGGACCCCGGCGTCAGGCTGTCGAGCGTGCCCGAGGCCATCTGGCCGGCCAGATCGGAGACTTCCGGTTCGATGGCCGGATCGATGCCGCGCACCTGGACGCCGCTCAGGCCCTGGCCGCGCGCCAGCATGCCCTGGGCCGCGACGAACGGAGCCGCGCCCCGGACCGCCGGATCCCGGCGGGCATCATCGGCCAGGTCGCGCCAATGCTCCAGCACCTGCGCGTGATCCGAGCCCGGCACGTACAGCTCGATGTGCGGCAGCACCGACAGCATGCGGTCGCGCACCTGGGTCTGGAAGCCGTTCATCACCGACAGGACGATGATCAGGGCCGCCACCCCCAGGCCGATGCCCGCCATGGAGCTGGCCGCCACGAAGGACACGAAACGGTCGCCCCGGCGTCCGCCCCGCCCCGCGCGGGCCAGGCCCGCGTAGCGCGCCCCTATCCACCATTCATACGCCATGCGACTCGCCATCCTCGTCCGGTTGATACCCTACAATTCCACCATGCACATCGTGATTCCCGGGGCACTGCCCGAACCCGAGGTGGCCGCCGAACTGGCGCCCCATCTGGCGCAACGCGCCCCCACCCTGGCCCGCTGGCTGGGCTTCGGCACGCCCCGGACGGCGGCCTGCCCGGCCGCGGACGCCTGGTGCACGCCGCTGGAACACTGGCTGCTCCAGGCGCGCGGATTCGCGCCAGCGCAAGACGAGCATATTAGCGCAGGTCTGGGGCCGCTGCGCCTGCCCGGCGCGGACGACGAACCCGTCTGGCTGGCGGAACTGATCCACATGGCGCCCTCGCGCGACGGCGCGGCCCTGCTGCCGGCCGACACGCTGGCAATCACGGCCGAACAGGCCGCCGCCCTGATGGACGCCGCCCGCGAACTGATCGAGGACAGCGGCATCGCGCTCTCGCCGGACACGCCCGACACCTGGCGGGTGCGCTGGCCGGAACCCATCCGCCTGGCCTGTGCCAGCCCGGCGCTGGTCGCCGTCAGCGCCGTCAACGACTGGTGGCCGCAGGACCCGGCGGCGCGCCCCTGGCGGCGCCTGGTCAACGGCCTGCAGATGGCCTGGCACGAGCACCCGGTCAATCTCCGGCGCCAGTGCGACGGCCTGGCGCCGGTCAACAGCCTGTGGCTGTACGGCGGCGCGCGCCGCGGCCAGCTGAGCCGGCCCCTGCCGGACGATCTGCGCATCGAAAACGCGCTGGCCGCCCATGCCGTCGCCCAGGACTGGGGCGGCTGGATCGAGGCGCTGGCGGATCTGGAGCGGCGCTGCTTCGCGCCCCTGGCCGGCGCCGCGCCCACGCTGGTGCTGACCGGGCGCGAGCGCACCGTGGAACTGGACGCGCGCGCGGGCTGGCTGCGGCGCCTGCGCCCCCTGGACTGGAGGCGCTGGTGGTGCGCCCGCTGATCCTCGCGCGCGGC
>CBFGXR010000173.1:0-4894 GCA_965652675.1 uncultured Castellaniella sp. | reverse complement strand
ACGTGCACCTGCTGCACAACACCGGCGGCACCCTGAGCCTGGACACGCACCGTCTTCACCCAGGCACTCCATCCCCCGGGCACCTACGCGGCGCGCGCGCTGTCCCTGGTCCACCGCCCGGAATCCGAGCAGGACGCCTGGCAGACCGTCATCCATCAGCAGGTCCTCAACCTGCAGACGCTGGAATCCGCCAACCAGACCGCCATGCCCCAGGCGGTGGCTCTGCTGGCGAACGCCACGCGCATCGTGATCGCGGGATTCCGGTCCTGCTACCCGGCCGCCTTCAGCCTGCGCTACCTGTGCAGCCTGTCCGCCCGGACGTGCACCTGCTGCACAACACCGGCGGCACCCTGAGCCTGGACACGCACCGTCTCCAGCCCAAGGACACCGTGGTCCTGATCGGCTACGCGCCCTATTCGCGCGAAATCATCGAGCTGGCCGAGGCGCTGCGCCCTCAGGGCTCCCGGATACTGGCCCTGTGCGACAGCCAGCTCGCGCCGATGGCGCTGCACGCCGACTGCGTCCTGACCTTTTCCACCCAGGGGCATTCCTTCTTCCCGAGCACCGTGGCCATCCAGGCGCTGGTGGAAATGCTGGCCCGGCAGCTGCTGGTCCACCACGGCGAACACGCCCTGGCCGAACTGGACCGCACCGAAGCCCTGCTCCACGCCACCGGCGCCTACCGATGAACGACGCCTCCGATCCCCGCCCACGCGAACTGAACCGGGTCGAAGCCCAGGGTTCCCACCACGACATCGGCCGCGCCCTGGGGCGCTGGGGGGCCGAGGCCTGCCACCGCCACTTGGTCCGCTCGGACGCCTGGACGCACATCATGGCCTGCCGCGACCGGCCGGAAATCCCGGCCATGCGGGCGCTGCTGCATCGGGCCTTCCCCTGGGTCGAGGACGAACTGGCCGGCCTGGCCGAGGGCCTGGACCTGCCGCCCGACGAGGTCTTCCTGTGGAATTGCCGCGGCGACCTGTGGGCGCTGGCGCCCGACGGCTGCACCACGGTGCTGGCGCCGCAACGACTGAGCCACAACGAGGACGGCGACCCGGGCTTTGCCGGGGCCTGCGGCCTGGCCGACGTGCGGCCCACCGACGCGCCCGCCTTCGTGTCCTTCGTCTATCCGGGCTCGATCCCCGGCCACACGTTCGCCGTCAATGAAGCCGGCCTGGCGATGACGGTCAACAACATCCGCGCACGGCGGACCGCGGCGGGCATGCCCCGCATGGTCCTGACCCGGGCCCTGCTGGCCGCGCGATCGCCGCACGAAGCGGTGTCGGTCCTGCAGGCGCACCCGCGCATGGGCGCGTTCCATCTGGGCCTGGGACGGGCTGGCGACGGCCAGACCTGGAGCGTGGAATTCAGCCGGACGGCCGTGTCCGCCCGGCCCGTGGCCCACGCGCCGCTGCTGCACGCCAACCATGCCATGCACGAGGCCCAGGCGGAACTGCCGCAAGTGGTCACCGCCTCGTCGGCGCACCGCCAGGCGCGCGGCGAAGCCCTGCTGGCGCGGCACGCGGACGCGCTGACGATCCTGGCCGACACGGGCGACGCCGCCGAACCGATCCTGCGGCTGTCGCCCGGCGACACCGACCAGGAAAACACGATGGCCACCGCCGACATCGATCTGTCCGGTGACACGGTCCGCTGGGCGGTGTATGCCCCCGGATTAGAGACTCCGAGCCACAGATTCGAAGGCCTACGCAGGTTAGTCTGATGGCGACCAGAGGGTGTGCTTAGCATGTCTTTTCGCCGCCGGGATGAGGCGGGACATGGGACAGTCCCCTACGGACTGTCCCACGCCAGACGAATCCGAGTGCCGTGCAAGGCACGAGGTGGGGAGGCGTCGCAATCCAAGACAGCCGCAGGCTGCGCAGCGTGGGGGGCCTACTGGACTCGGCTGACCATGTATTCCACGGCGGCGCGCAGGGTGGCGTCGTCGGCCTTGGTGCCGCCGCGCGCGGGCATGGCGCCCTTGCCGTGCGTCGCCACGTTCATCAACTCGTCCATGCCCTTGGCGATCAGCGGGGCCCACGCCTGCTTGTTGCCGAGCTTGGGCGCATTGGCCGCACCCGTGCTGTGGCACGCGATGCAGGCGCTCTTGTAGAGCTTCTCGCCGGTCTGCAGGGTGCCGGCGTCGGCGGCCATCGACAGGGCCGGCAGCAAGGCCAGGGACAGGGCGGTCAGGCTCACGATCTTCAACATTTGTCACTCTCCGAAGTCGGGACGGCCGTCAGGGCCGCCCCGGGTACTGTGGTTTATTTCTTGATGGGGCTGGGGGCCACGACCTGCTTCATCAGATCGTCGTTCCACTTGCCTTCGACCTTGACGTGGCCGGCGGCGCCCAGTTCGAACGCTTCGATCAGGTTGTGGTTGACGTAGGCGTAGACACCGGGCTGCTTGAAGGTGTACATCATCACGCCGGCCGTACCGCCCGGGATGAACCAGGTTTCCAGATTGCGTTCAGGCTTGTTGATGAACTTGCCCGTGGCCCAGACGTAGTCGCCATGACCGCCGATCAGGTGGGGACGCGTGTCGCGGTTGGCCGTGGAGTGGATGAACAGCACGGTCTCGCCCACCTTGGCCGCCCCGGGTACTGTGGTTTATTTCTTGATGGGGCTGGGGGCCACGACCTGCTTCATCAGATCGTCGTTCCACTTGCCTTCGACCTTGACGTGGCCGGCGGCGCCCAGTTCGAACGCTTCGATCAGGTTGTGGTTGACGTAGGCGTAGACACCGGGCTGCTTGAAGGTGTACATCATCACGCCGGCCGTACCGCCCGGGATGAACCAGGTTTCCAGATTGCGTTCAGGCTTGTTGATGAACTTGCCCGTGGCCCAGACGTAGTCGCCATGACCGCCGATCAGGTGGGGACGCGTGTCGCGGTTGGCCGTGGAGTGGATGAACAGCACGGTCTCGCCCACCTTGGCCGTCAGGGCACCCGCGCCGGTCAGCGCGCCCTTCTTGCCGTTGAACACGATGTGCGACGGGATCAGACCGCGCATCACTTCGGTGGTGTCGCCGTAGCTTTCGAGGGCGGTTTCGTATTCCTTGTACTTGCCGTCGGCATCCTTCGGGATGTACAGGTCGAATTCGCCGATGGTGTAGACCTTGTCGTAGTGCAGCGGCTTGCCATCCTGGTCCTTCAGGCCGTCGCGCGGCAGCACCATCAGGGTGCCGCTCATGCCGGACACCACGTGCCAGGGCACCATGCCTTCGGGCGCGCAGTGATAGATGAAGGTGCCGGTGCGGTCCGCCTTGAAGCGCAGCACGGTCTGTTCGCCCGGCTTGATCTTGGTCAGCGCGCCGCCGCCCAGGGCGCCGGTGGACGCGTGGAAGTCGATGTTGTGTTCCAGCGCGTTGGTCGACGGGTTGATCAGGGTGAGCTGGACGTAGTCGCCCTCGTGCACCACCATGGTCGGACCGGGCATGGAGCCGTTGAAGGTCATGGCCTGCATCGTCGTGCCGTTCTCTTCGTCGACGACGATCTTCTTTTCCTCGATGGTCATCGTGAATTCGACCACGCGGGGCTTGGCCTTGGTGGCCTGCTCGTGCGCCATCACGTTGGGCGGCGCGACCAGCACGGGCTTGATGTGCTCCAGCTTGTCGGCGGGATCGGCCAGCGCGGCGCCCCCGGCCAGCAAGGATGCCAGCGCGGTGGCGGCCAGACACAGACGAAATACCTTCATGTTCAACTCCCTGATTTGATGTGTCGTCTTGTTTCGACGGTTCCATCTTGTCATGGGCTGGGTTAACCCTTATTGCGCTGGATCAACCCTGTTCAGGCGGCATTCAGGCTTCATCGAAAGTGTTGATCTGCCGCAAATCGTTCCGTCCGCACCAGGCGGAAGCCCAGATTGGCCGGCGGCAGGCCGATGGAGCAGGCGCCGTTGCGCGGATCGCGGATGAAGTCGGGCATGGCGGCGATGTGGGCGCCCGCCAGGATGCGCACGCCGCAGTTCTCGCGCGGCGCCAGCGGCAGCGCGCCCACGCTGTGGCTGGCGAAACAGGTGTCGGTCCATTCCCAGACGTTGCCGCCCATGTCGCTCACGCCCAGGCCGTTGACGCCGAAGTGCCCGAAAGGCTGGGCGGGCTTGATCCGGCCCTGGCTGCGGGCGATCTCGCGGTCGTATTCGGCCAGCCAGCGCACGGCGGGATCGGCGGGGTCCGAAGGCAGCGCCCCCTCTTCGCGGTAGCGGTCGGCGGCGGCGCGCACCCATTCTGCGTAGACGGGCAGCCGCCAGTGCTGGCCGGTTTCCCGCGACAGCCACGCCGCATAGGCGGTGGCGTCGGACCAGCTGACCCCCACGGCCGGCAGGTCGGGCGCATCCAGATCGCGGAAGCCCTTGTCCAGGCGCTTGCAGGCGCCCGCCTGCACGCAACGGGCGTATTCGGCCTGGCTCACCTGGCGGCGCATGATGGCGCGGCCGTCCTCGACCCGGCCCTGGACCCGGGGCGCGTCCACGGGCCGCCCTTGATCCAGGAATTCACCGGCCGCCTGGTAGATGAACGTGCCGGCCGGGATGGCGACGACGTCGACGGGGGCGACACCGGCGGCCCCGGTCATCGGCGCCATGCCCGCGCCGAAAGCCAGCAGCACGGCCAGCAGACCGGCGCGAACCGCGCGGGTCGGGGAAGCATCTCGGGTGGGGCGGGACAGCGGCATGAAAGGGCTCCGTTTCGGATCACCCCTTCATTGGAATGCAGGACCGGGTCCGCGCGCCTTGTGGTGCGTCAATAAGAGCGCCGATCGCGCGCTCAGCGGCCCCGCCACTGCGGCGGGCGCTTCTGCATGAAGGCGTCTATGCCCTCGCCCACGTCCTCGGCCAGCATGTTTTCCGCCATCACGCCGGCCGCGTAGTCGTAGGCCTGTCCCAGCGGCAGCCCC
>CBFGXR010000172.1:0-4919 GCA_965652675.1 uncultured Castellaniella sp. | reverse complement strand
AGGCTGGTCAGGCAGCAGAAGGCGAACACGATCAGCACGAAGTATTCGGCCGGGCCGAAGGCCAGCGCCCAGCGGGCCAGCAGGGGGGCCAGCACGATCACGCCGATGGTGGCCACCAGCGAGCCGCAGAAGGCCGACCAGCCCGACAGCGACAGGGCGACGTTGGACAGGCCCTTGCGAGACAGCGGATAGCCGTCCAGCGTGGTCATGATGGCGCTGGCCTCGCCCGGCACGTTGATCAGGATGGCGCTGATGCGTCCACCGTATTCGGCGCCCACGTACACGGCCGCCAGCAGGATCAGCGCGGTCTCCGGGGGCAGGTTCAGGGCATAGGCGATGGGGATGAGCATGGCCACGCCGTTGATCGGCCCCAGGCCCGGCAGCACGCCGACCAGGGTGCCCAGGAAGGCGCCCAGGGCGGCGACCAGCAGGTTCATCCAGGAAAAGGCGACATCGAAGCCGATGCTCAGATGGTCGAAGATCTGGCTCATGACAGGAACTCCAGGGGGCCCAGCGGCAGCACGACGTCCAGCGCCCGGTCGAACAGCAGGAAGAACAGCACGCCCATCACGATGCCGCCGATGATCATCTTGCCCCAGGAGCCGCCGAACAGGCGGCCGATCAGGACGGTGACGATGGCGGTGGCGATGATGAAGCCCAGGGTTTCGAAGAGCATGGCGTAGCCGAAGACGTAGACCACCATCAGCAGCAGGCGCGGCCAGTCGATCGGTTCCCCCGCGCGGCGTTCGTGCCAGTGCTTGAACATCAGCCAGGCGCCGCACAGGGCGATGATCAGGGCGATCAGCATCGGGAAGGCCCGCGGGCCGACCGGTTCGTAGGAAAAGGGGGCCTGCAGGTCGTGGCCGAACCACGCCATCAGGCCGGCGAAGATCAGGGCGCAGAAGCCCAGGGTGCGATCACTCATGGCGGGGTCCGGGAGCGGCTTATTGACGGATCAGGCCGAATTCATTGGCCAGCTTGACGTAGTCGGCGACGCGTTCCTTGACGTACTTGTCCAGTTCGGCGCCGGTCTTCTTGAACGGGAACAGGCCCTGCTTGTCGCGCAGCGCGGCATAGCCGGGATCGCTCAGGGTCTTGTCGAAGGCATCCACCCACCATTGGTAATCGGCGTCCGAGACCTTCGGGCCGACATAGAAGCCGCGGATGATGGGCCACTGGATGTCGAAGCCTTCTTCCTGGGCGGTGGGCACGGAGGACAGCTTGCCCGGCAGGCGTTCGTCGTTGAAGACGGCCAGGACCCGGATGGGCGCGCCGCCTTCGAGCATGGTGAA
This sequence comes from uncultured Castellaniella sp., assembly GCA_965652675.1. Lineage (GTDB taxonomy): Bacteria > Pseudomonadota > Gammaproteobacteria > Burkholderiales > Burkholderiaceae_B > Castellaniella. The sequence goes on along the minus strand of CBFGXR010000172.1, from coordinate 3,627 downwards.
GGCCTCGGCCGCGTCGCCCATGTAGGCCTGGATGTGGCCGCCGCGCAGGGCGGTGATCGCGTCGCCGCCGCCCTCGAAGGCCACGAAGCGCATCTTGCGGTAGTCCACGCCCGCCGCGCGCGCCGTCAGGGCCGCCTTCATCCAGTCCTGGCTGCCGACGGTGCCGCCGGCGCCCAGGACGATCTTGCCCGGATCCTGCTTGAAGGCCGCCATCAGGTCCTTCAGGTTCTTGTACGGCGAATCGTCGCGCACCACGGCCACGCCGAAGTCGGCGCCGACGGCGGCCAGCCAGCGCACGTCGTTCACGTTGTAGCGGCCGAATTTCTTCTGGGCCAGGTTCAGCAGCGAACCGCCGGAAAAGGCCACGATGGAATTGGGGTCGTCCGGCTTCTGGGCGATCACGTGGTTGTAGGCCACGGCGCCGATGCCGCCGGGCATGTAGACGATGCGCATCGGGTCGGCCAGGGCGCCGGAGGCCTTCAGGCCTTCCTGGGCCAGGCGGCAGGTCAGGTCGAAGCCGCCGCCGGGATTGGCCGGCGCGATGCATTCGGGCTTGGCCGGGGCGGCCTGGGCCGCCAGGCCCAGGGAGAGCAGGGCGCCGCCCAGCAGCAGCGACAAGGAACGGGATTTCATGGCGGGGTCTCCTCGGTATTGGGGAGCGCGCCGGTGGAATGGGGGGCGCGCGTTGGCGACACCTTAGGCCGGCCAAGCTTTCCGCCGGCTTTCAAAAAGACGATTTCCCGGGAAAACCCTGATCGGCGGGGAAGACGAGCGAGACCTGGACGCCGGGATCGGCGGGCTCGATGCGCAGGACGCCGCCGTGCCGCTGCATGATGGTGTGGACGATGGCCAGGCCCAGGCCGGCGCCGTGGCCGCGCTTGCCGGCCCGGCCCCGGCGGAAGCGCCGTCCCGCCTTGCGGATGTCGGTCTCGGTCATCCCGGGACCGGTGTCGCGCACGCCCAGGACGACGCCATCGGGCGAACGCTCGATCCTCAGGGTGATGGCGCCTTCTTCGGGGGTGTACTTGATGGCGTTGTCCATCAGATTGACGAGCGCTTCCCGCAGCAGCCATTCGACACCGGTCACCGTGGCGCCGAGTTCGCCGCCGTCCATGGCGATGGTCTGCCGCTTCTGGCGCGCCAGGCTGTAGAGCTGGCGGATGACGTCCTGGGCCAGGGGCGTGAGCGCCACGGTCCGGGGCGGGTTGTCGTGGCTGTCGGCTTCGCGGGCGCGGGCGAGCGCCAGCATCTGCGCGGCCGTACGCTGCGCCTGGTCCAGGCCGCCGCGCATGGCCAGCAGGGCCGCGCGCGCCTCGGCGGGGTCGGATTCCCGCAGGGCGTAGTCCAGCTGGGTATGCAGGACGGCCAGCGGCGTGCGCAGCTGGTGCGAGGCGTCGTCCAGGAACTGGCGCTGCCGGCGCGCCTGGCGGGCGTGGCGGGCGACGTGCTGGTTGATGGCGTCCACCAGCGGCCGGACCTCGCGGGGGAGTTCCGGCGCGGAAATCGGGCTGAGATCGTCGGGCGCCCGGCCCTTCAGCTTGCGGTACAGGCGCGTGAGCGGCCGCAGGCCGATCAGCACGCCGACGACGATCAGGCCGGTGGAGGCCAGCACCTCGACCAGGTCGCGCACGATGTTGCGGATCATCATGTCGCGGATCACCTGGTCCCGGCCGCCCCGGTCCTCGCCCACCATGACGATGACCCGTCCGTCCGTCTGCCCGTAGAGCGGCGGCGCCATGGGCCGGGCCAGGGCGGCGATGCGGATGGAGGCGCCCAGATAGTCGCGGTCGTAGAACACCGGCGTGTTCGAGGCCAGGCGCGTGTCGGGCAGCGGCAGGTCCTGGTTGCCGATGTCGGCCAGTCCGTCCTCGGTCAGGATCCGGTAGTAGACCGAGTCGTTGGCGGTGAGCTCGAAGAATTCGAGCATCAGGTAGGGCAGTTCCACGGCCAGGCCGCCGCTGGCGGTGGAGATGTTGTGATCGATGGCGCGCAGGGCGCCCGCCAGGGACCGGTCGTAGGCCAGGTCGACCTGCTGGTGCAGCTGGCTGCTGGAAAACCACAGCGCCAGGCTCAGGACCGCGATCTGGGCCGGCACCAGGATCCACAGCAGCAGGGACCGGAGGCTGCCGGGCCGGCGTTCAGCCTGGCGCGTCACGGCTCTGCTCCAGGCAATAGCCCATCCCGCGCAGCGTGACGATCTGCGCGCCGGTGCCGGCGAGCTTCTTGCGCAGCCGGTGCACCAGGACCTCGATGGCTTCCAGATTGATCGTCGTGTCGTCCGGGCTGATGCGTTCCAGTATCTGCTGTTTGGTGACCGGTTCCCCCGCTTTCTGCATCAGGACCTTGAGGGCCGCGTATTCCCGGGGCGACAGGTTCAGCGCCTCGTCGTGATGCAGGAAGCGCTGGCTGCCGATGTCCAGCACCAGGTCGCCCAGGGTCCAGCGGGGGTGCTCGCGGCCCCGGCTGCGCCGGATCAGGGCGTTGAGCCGGGCCTCGAGTTCCTCGATGGCGAAGGGTTTGTGCATGAAGTCGTCGGCGCCTTCATGCAGCGTGCCGATGCGCTCGGACAGCGAATCGCGGGCGGTCAGCACCAGCACCGGACAGCGATCGTCGCGTCCGCGCAACCGGCGCAGGAATTCGTGGCCGTCCATGCCCGGCAGGCCCAGGTCGAGGATGATGGCGTCGAATTCCTCGACCGCCAGACGGCGTTCGGCCAGCTCGGCGTCATCGGCCCAGTCGACCATGAACCCGCCATGGCGGGCCAGACCGCGGGCCAGCCACGCCGCCAGTTCGGATTCGTCTTCGATCAGCAGGATGCGCATGCCGCCCATCATAGACCGAGCGGCTTGCAAGTTGCCGTGGGGGGGGGAGCAAGCGGCCGCAGGCCGCGCGGCGTGGGGGGCATGTTTCCTAGTGGCGCAAAATGTATGCGGATGCGAAACTGCCGGAAACAGGGCTTGGGCAACGGAGGTCCGGGTTGAAGCGAACGCTGTCCGTCGTGATCCTGCTGCTGCTCCTGGGCGTCGCCGCCGTGCTGGGCACGGAGCGCTACGACCGCGTTCGCGGCGAGGCGCGCATCATGGCCGGCGTGCGCCAGCAGTTCAACGGCCATGTCGCCCTGTTCCGGGACGACCTGCAGGCGCTGCAGGCCCTGAACGGGCGTCTCTCCGCCGCGCTGGCGGCCGCGCCCGGCGCCGAGGCCGGCCCGTTCGCCGCGATCGCGCCCGGCATGGCGCGGGACAGGCCCGACATCCGCAGCATCGTCTTCGTCCGCAAGCTGCGGATCGAGCAGGTCTATCCCATCGCCGGCAATGAACCCGTGATCGGTCTAGACTACAGCCTGCGGCCCCAGTTCATGGCCAAGATCTCCTACATGATCCGGCACCGCGTCCCCGTGATCGACGGATCGACCCGCCTGGTGCAGACGGGGCGCACCGGGCTGATCTTCCGCGCGCCGATCTTCGATGCCCGGGCCGGGAGCGACGACGACGGCTACCGGGGCATGACGGCCCTGACGGTCGATCTGGAACACACCCTGCGCCGCGCCGGACTGATCGGCCCGGAAGCGGAATTCGACCTGGCGATCCGCAGCCGCGAGAACGGCCGGCCCGCCTACGGCCTGTTCGG
>CBFGXR010000171.1:0-4947 GCA_965652675.1 uncultured Castellaniella sp. | reverse complement strand
GGCGACTCCGCGGGCCGTGCCCGCGTGCCCGATGCCCGCCAAGGGGACACGGGGACGATCGCGCTGAGTCGCAACGGCGTTCAACTATCCACTGTGGACGTTCCCGACCGGGCGGTGTTCGCGGCCCAGATGGGCCTGGCGGCCTGGCGTCTGGCCCAGGATCCCGATCTGTTGCCGGCGGCGCGGGTCGCGGCCCGCATGCTGGGCGCCGACAGACTCTCGCCGCGCCACGCCCACGCCGGGCTGCTCAAGCTGTATGCGTTGAAGGAATTGCTTTCAGCCTAGGCTTAGCGTCGACGCTGGGGCGGCAGGCGGCCGTGCGCGTCGTACAGATCCTGATTCAGCAAGGAATGCAGGGTGTCCAGCGCCCGCTGGTTGTGTTCGATGTAGGTGCGCAGGATCTGGCCGTTTTCGTGATTCAGGCGGCCGGCGCGGCCGGCGCGCTCGAACAGCGCGTCGAAGATCGCGCGCAATTCGGGATAGACGGCGCAGACCGCGTCGATGCCGGCGGAATCGTCGTTCTGGTCCAGTTCGTTCAGGATGCGCACGCGATCCTGATCCAGCTGTGTCAGGCGCTGCGCGTAGTCGTTCTTGCGCTGGGTCAGTTCGGCCAGCGCAAGGTTCGTGGGGTTGTCCAGCAAGGCGGCGGATTCGGCTTCCAGTGCCTGGACGAATTCATCCAGCAGGCCCGACTGGGCCTGAACGCATTGCAGCAGCTTGTCGCCTGGATTCATTTCAGCAGATCGCGGACGCTGGCCAGCAGACCGTCGGCGATCTTGCTGGGGTCGATCTTCAGTTCGCCGGAGGCCAGCGCGTCGCGGATCTGCTGGACGCGTTCGGCCTGGACGTCGGCGTCGCCGTCGTTCAAGGCGGCCAGGTGGCGAGCGGCCGGGCTGAGGTCGACCGCCGTGCGGCCGCTGGCGACCGTACCGGACGAGGCATGGGACGTCGTGTCGCCGCGCGTTCCCCCGGCCACCCCGTTCAGCAGGGGGTTGGACGAAGTGGAATTGATTTTCAAGACTCGTCTCCGGGTTGGATGGGAAGGATCATTGGTGCATCCCTCGTAACGGCGGCCCGGGCGGATTCTTTAGGTGCGCCCGGAACAGCTACATCATAACCTGGACCGTGTGGGCGTCGATCACCGTGCCGGTGATGATCTGTCCCCCGGGGGTGCGGACCTGGATCCGGGCGCCCGGGGCGCCGGATTCCATCGCCTGGCCCTCGCTGGTGGCGACGAAGCCGACGCCGCGCGCGACGGTGCGGACCTGCTGGCCGCGTTCGATGGCGTTCGGGTCGCGCAGGGCGCCGGATTCGATCGCCCCGCCGGCGCGGATGCGGCGGGTGGCGATCCAGCCGACGATATGGGCAGGGTCGCCGATCAGGCGGCGGTTGCGCAGCAAGTCGCCTTCCCGGGTGTCCAGATCGTCCAGGCTCAGGACTTCGTCGCGCCGGATCAGCCGGTTGGCCACGAAATAGGAACCCAGGATCTGGACGCTGGCCTGGACGTAGAGGGTCCAGGGCTGCGGTGCCAGGCAGCGCACCCCCACGGGCGTGCGCGGCTGCAGGCCCGATCCGGACAGGAAAGCCTCCATCCGTTCGCAGGCCGGCTGATTCACGACGCGGGGCGCGTCCACGTGGATGACGGCCCGGCCCGGCCAGGCCGCCGCCCGGTCCTTCAGCAGGGCCTCGGCCTGGGCGACGACGGCGGCCGGGTCCTGCAGGGCGGGGCGGGCCGCCTGCGCGCGCGCAGGCCCCGGCAGGATGGCGGCGAACAGCAGGAACGGCAGGAATCGGGATGCGCGCATGCGTCCATTGTAGGTGAAGCGGGTGGCCGCGGGCCGCCCGGGGGCGGCCCGCATCGGCCGAATAGGGCTTCAATCCCCGCTTTGTTTTGGCGTTTATCCCCTTTCGGGGGACCGTACTATGGTGGCGTGCGAAAAGCCGCGAATGGTCGGGGGATCATTTGGTGCACGGTGGCGCGCACTCCGCTCATCCGTTTCAGTGTAAAGCCATGATCGATCGTATCGGCAAGGACTTCGAGTTCTACCAGAAAGCCCTGGCCCTGCGCCAGCAGCGGCAGGAAATCCTGGCGTCCAACATCGCCAACGCCGACACGCCCAACTACAAGGCGCGCGACATCGATTTCAACGCCACCCTGCGCGAAGCCATGGGCGAGGGCGGTCTGCCGCGCCTGCCGGACACGTCCCTGACCCTGACCTCGGCGCGCCACATCCCGGCCAGCGCCCATACCAGCGGCCCCGCCCAGGAACTGTACCGCGTGCCGTCCCAGCCCAGCCTGGACGGCAACACGGTCGAAATGGACGCCGAACGCACCCAGTTCGCGGACAACACCATGCGCTACCAGACGGACCTGCAGGTCCTGAACGGGCGCATCAAATCCCTGCTGGCCGCGATCCAGCAATAACCGGCCGCGTCAGGGGAGCCCTCATGTCGACCTTCAGCATTTTCCAGATCGCCGGTTCCGCGCTGTCGGCCCAGTCCGAGCGCATGAACGTGTCGGCCAGCAACATCGCCAACGCCGACAGCGCCGTCGGTCCCGACGGCCAGCCCTACAAGGCCCGCCAGGTCGTGTTCCAGATGACGCCCTCGGCCCGCTCCGAGGCCGTCGGCGGCGTGCGGGTCGCTTCGGTCCTCGAAAGCAACGCGCCCCCGCGCATCCAGTACGATCCGGGCAACCCCCTGGCGGACGCCAAGGGCTACGTCACCCTGCCCAATGTCGACGTCGTCGCCGAAACCGTCAACATGATTTCCGCCTCGCGCTCGTATCAGGCCAATGTGGAAGTCATCAACACGGCGAAATCGCTGATGGCCAAGACCCTGACCATCGGCCAATAAGGAATCCGATCATGACGACCGTCAGCGACGTTTCGAACACTTCCGCCCTGGCCAGCGCCCAGACCAACAGCCTGATGGGCGACACCCAGGACCGTTTCCTGACCCTGCTGGTCACGCAGCTGCAGAACCAGGATCCCCTGAATCCCATGGACAACGCCGAGGTCACCTCGCAGATCGCGCAGCTGTCCACGGTCAACGGCATCCAGCAGCTCAACAACACGCTGCTGGCCCTGTCGGGCCAGATGGACATGTCCCAGTCGCTGCAGGCCGCCAGCCTGATCGGCAAGGACATCCTGTACCCGGGCGAAAAGATCGCCCTGGGCAGCGATCCGGACACGGGCGCCAAGACCGCCACGACCTTCGGCATCGACCTGATGTCCGACGCGGCCAAGACCAAGGTCTCCATCCTGGATTCCGCCGGCAAGGTCGTGCGCCAATACGAGCTCGATCCCATGGACGCCGGCATCTACCCGATGACGTGGGACGGCCTGGACTCCGCCGGCGCCCCGGCGCCGGACGGCGCCTACACCGTCCAGGTGTCGGCCACCGACGCCGACGGCCAGCCGGTCTCGGCCGATGCGCTCACTTCGGGCCACATCAACAGCATCGCCTACACGTCGGGCGGGCTCAAGCTCAACCTGGCCCTCGGCGACAAGATTTCCCTGCTGGACGTCCGGCAGGTCATGTAATCCGGATGGCGGACGCGGGACGCGCCGCCGTTTTCACGAATCAACGCACCACGCACTGAAAGAGGTCAACCATGGGTTTCGGACAAGGTCTCAGCGGATTGAACGCCGCCTCGCAGAATCTGGACGTCATCGGCAACAACATCGCCAACTCCGGCACCGTGGGGTTCAAGGCGGGCACCGCCACCTTCGCCGACGTCTACGCCAGCTCGCGCATCGGCCTGGGCGTGCAGGTCGCGGCCATCAACCAGCGCTTCACCACCGGGATCGTGTCCACCTCGGGCAACCAGTTCGACATGGCCATCGACGGGGCGAAGGGCCTGTTCGTGGTGACCCAGCCCAACGGCACCACGCTCTACACCCGCAACGGCCAGTTCCTGGCCGACAAGGACCACAAGATCGTCAACGCCCAGGGCCAGCAACTGATGGGCTACGCGCCGGGCGGCACCAACCTGATCGGCATGACCGTGCCGGTGGGGAACATCGCGCCGCAGGCGACCAGCACGATCACCAACAAGGTGAACCTGGATGCCGATGCGGATGTGATCGATGCTACGACCAACCCGTTCGATCCGACGCAAGACAGCAGCTTTTCCAAGATGGTCCCCTTGACGGTGTATGACTCGTTGGGGAACTCACATGAAGTTCAACAGTACTATGCCAAGCGGGATGTGACCGTGGGTCCTCCGGATGTCAATAACTGGGACGTTTACGTGCTGGTCGACGGAGTCGTGGTGGATGGCGCCGGGGCTCCCGCAACGGCTCCTTATACCCCCTTGCATAGTCTGGAGTTTGATACGGCTGGCCGTTTGGATCCTGCAACGGCCAGCTATACGCTGAATTTTCAAGTCCCGGCCTCGGGGGGCGCGGCTGCTGCGGATCTGGCCATCGCCGTCAGTTATGCCGATTCCACCCAGTTCGGCGGCAGCTATTCCCAGGACTTCGTCCAGAACGGCTACGCCACCGGCGAATACGCCAGCATGTCCATCGGTTCCGACGGTTCGCTGATCGCCAACTACACCAACGGCGCCAAGCAGACCATGGGCATGATCGCCCTGGCCGATTTCGCCAACCTGCAGGGCCTGCAGCCGGTGGGCGGCAACGCCTGGGCCGAGACCGCCAATTCCGGCCAGCCGATCTACGGCACGCCGGGCAGCAACGGCCTGGCCACCCTCAAGGGCCAGGCGGTGGAAGAGTCCAACGTGGACATGTCGCAGGAACTGGTCAACATGATCATCGCCCAGCGCACCTACCAGGCCAACGCCCAGACGATCAAGACGCAGGACCAGATCCTGCAGACCTTGATCACCATGCGTTAAGCGGGTAGTCCGGCATGGATCGCATCCTCTACACCGCCTCCAACGGCGCGGCCCGCATCCTGGAGCAGCAGTCGGTCATCGCCAAC
>CBFGXR010000170.1:0-4952 GCA_965652675.1 uncultured Castellaniella sp. | reverse complement strand
ATCCGACGCCCAGGCCAGCCTGAGGGTGATCCGGCCCGACGAACGGCTGGTCGTGGACGTGCTGCCCGCCGCGGACGCCATGCTGGATTCGGTGCGGGCCTCCGGCCAGCCCTTCCGCGACGCCGGCCAGCAGGATTTCCTGCATGGCAACATCAAGGCCCGCCAGCGCATGATCGCGCAATATGCCGTGGCCGGCGCGCGCGGCGGGCTGGTGGTCGGCACCGACCACGCCGCCGAGGCCTTGATGGGCTTCTTCACCAAATTCGGCGACGGCGCGGCCGACGTCACGCCGCTGGCGGGGCTGAGCAAGCGCCGCGTGCGCGCCATGGCGGCCGCCATGGGCGCGCCCGACGACCTGGTGTTCAAGGTCCCCACCGCCGACCTGGAATTGCTCAAGCCGCTCAAGCCCGACGAGGACGCCTTCGGCGTCAGCTACGCGCAGATCGACGATTTCCTGGAAGGCCGGGACGTCGAGCCGGACGCCTTCGACATCATCGTGTCCACCTGGCGGCGCAGCGCCCACAAGCGCGCCCTGCCGATCGCGCCCTGACATCCCGCCGGGCCAGCCGGGCCGTGGCCGGTCCGGACTGTCCCGGAGGCGATCAGGCGACCGGGGCCATCAATCCCGCCGCGATCTCGTAGGACCGCATCCGGGCCGCGTGATCGTGCATGTTGCAGGTGATCATCAGCTCGTCCGCGCCGGTGCGTTCGACGAAGGCGCGGATCTGCGCGGCGGCGTTGTCCGGCGCGCCGATGGCGGCGCAGGCCAGAACGTGGTCCAGCAGCGCGCGGGCGGGCGGCGGCAGGGATTCCAGATAGCCTTCGACGGGGCGGGGCAGGAGCCCCGGCCGGCCGGCGCGCAGGTTGACGAAGGACTGCTGCCAGGACGTCGCCAGGAAGCGGGCCTGTTCGTCCGTGTCGGCGGCGAACACATTGAAGCCCAGCATCACGTAGGGCTTGTCCAGGTGGCGCGAAGGCCGGAAATGGCGCCGGTACAGGGCGATGGCGTCCATCATCTGCGCCGGCGCGAAATGCGAGGCGAAGGCGTAGGGCAGGCGCATCAGGGCGGCCAGCTGCGCGCCGAACAGGCTGGACCCCAGGATCCAGACCGGTACTTCGCAGCCCGCGCCGGGCACGGCGCGCACCGGGCCGCGGTCTTCGAAATAGTCCATCAGTTCGGCCACGTCGCGCGGGAAGGCCTCCGGGTCCGAGTCCAGCGTGCGGCGCAGCGCCCGCGCGGTGGCCTGGTCCGAGCCGGGCGCCCGTCCCAGACCCAGGTCGATGCGGCCGGGATACAGGGTGGCCAGCGTGCCGAACTGTTCGGCGATCACCAGCGGCGAATGATTGGGCAGCATGATGCCGCCGGCGCCCACGCGGATGCGCGAGGTCGCCGCCGCGACGTGGCCGATCAGCACGGCGGTGGCCGCGCTGGCGATGCCGGGCATGCCGGGGTGTTCCGCCATCCAGTAGCGCCGGTAGCCCAGGGCTTCCGCGGGGCGGGCCAGGGCGGCCGTATGGACGAAGGATTCGGCCGCGCCGCCGCCTTCGGCGATGGGGGCCAGGTCCAGGACCGAGAACGGGATCGAAAGGCGTGTCATGCGGGTTCCGGCAGGCTGATGAGGGTCTGCTGCATCAGGGCGACCGGCGTTTTCTCGCCCGCGTTCAGCGCGTAGACGTCGACCTGGACGACGGTCAGCGTCCGGCCGGCGCGCACGACCTGGCCGACGGCTTCCAGGGATTCTCCCCGCGCGGGGGCCAGCATGTTGATCTTGAATTCGACCGACAGCACCGTGTGGCCCTGGGGTGCCCGCGTCATGGCGGGGAAGCCGCCGGCGGGGTCGGCGATCGAGGTCGTCGCGCCGGCGTGGAAATAGCCCAGGTGCTGGGTCAGGTCGGGGCCGTAGGGCAGGTGGATGTGCACCCGGCCCGGGGCGACGTCCCCCAGGCGGGCGCCCAGGTGGCGCATCAGGCCGGAGCGGTCGAAGCTGTCCCGGATGCGGGCGTGCAGTGCGGCGGGGTCCGGCGTGCCGGGCGCGGCGGTCGATGTCGTCATGAAGGGTCCTGTATAGTCGTGAGTCGCAAGCATCCCGAGATCGGAAGCCATCCTCGCTGTGCCCTACGATAAGCCATTTTCCCCCGCGCCCCAAAACCCGGCCCCCGGCGGCCGTCCCGTGCCCGGCCGGGGCGTCGGCCTGGCGGTCGGCATGGCCGTGGCCGCCATGGTCAGCGTGCAGACCGGCGTGTCGCTGGCCGTGCCGGTGATCCACGACCACGGCGCGCTCAGCACGTCCAGCCTGCGCCTGTGCTGGGCCGCGCTGGCCTTGCTGCTGTGCGTGCGACCGCCGCTGCACCGCTACGGCGCCGCCCAGTGGCGGGCGGCCCTGATCCTGGGGGCCGGCATGGCCGTCATGTCCCTGTCCTTTTTCCTGGCGATCGAGCGCCTGCCCCAGCACCTGACCGTGGCGCTGGAATTCTGCGGCCCCCTGGCGGTGGCCGCGCTGGGCGCGCGCGGCTGGCGCGCCCTGGCCTGGCCGCTGCTGGCGGCCGCCGGGATCGGGCTGCTGGTGTCGGGCGACGCGCACGCGTCCGGCGGCGTGGATCCGGCCGGCATCGCCTTCGCCCTGCTGGCGGCCGCCGGCTGGGGCGTCTACATCGTCATGATGAAGCGGATCGGCCCCGCGTTTCCCGGCCTGCAGGGGCTGGCCGTCTCGCTGACGGTCGCGGCGCTGCTGTCCCTGCCGTTCGCGGCGGCCGAGGCCGGCACGCTCCGGTTTCCCTGGGATCAGCTGGCCTGGACGGCGGGCCTGGCGGTGCTGGTGCCCCTGGTGCCCTATATTCTGGAAATCACCGCGCTGCGGCGCATGCCGGCCGCCATGTTCGGCGTGCTGATGAGCCTGGAACCCGCCGTCGGCGCGACGACCGGCTGGCTCTTCCTGGGCCAGGGCATGAGCGCGACCCAGATGCTGGGCACCGGCCTGGTGGTCGCCGCCAGCGCCGGGGTCGTGCGGGCGGGGAGCTAGGGCCTGTTCACACTAATCAACGCGATCCCCTTGATTAGTGTGAACAGGCCCTAAGGACCCGCTGGCCACGTCGGGCTGAAAACGGGACCGGATGCGGCCCCCGGGAACTTGTCGAGCGATTCCGTTACTGAAGCGCATACCCTCTCACATCGTGTCCGGGAGATTCTCCCGGGCTCCCGGAGCCCGTTTCTCCATGCGTTTCCCGCTGATTCCGGCCTTCCTGTTCAGTCTGTTGATCGCCACCTGCCTGGCCGCCGGAACCTGGATGACGGAAGGCTCGCTGCTCAAGGCCTATCGCGGCATCCTCGAATCCCGCTTCGCCATTGCGCTGGACCGTGCCGCCGAAGGCGCCACGCACGCCGCCTCGCTGGGCGTGGGGCTGGACAGCCAGGAAGACACCCTGGGCGCCGCCCTGCGGCGCGAGCGCGCCCTGGATCCGGCCATCCTCGGCATGGCCGTTCAGGATGCCCGGGGCCGGCGGCTCTATGGCGAGGGCGCCGTGCCCGATCCCGCGCCGTCCGGCACCCTGCGGCAGACGCTGCTCGACGATCTCGGCCTGCCGTTCGGGCAGATTCTGCTGCGTTACGATCCGCGCGCCCTGGCCGCGCCTTCGGCGGAGATCCGCCGCGACATGCGCCGGCATGCCGTGCCCGTCGTGGCGGGCGCCGCCCTGCTGGGCCTGCTGGCGGCGCTGGCGCTGCGTACCCGGCGCGCCGATGCCGGCCGCGTGGCGGCCCGGCTGCGCCTGCCCGTGGCCCTGGCGCTCATTCTGGGGGGCGGCCTGTTCCTGATCGACCACCAGGCCTTGCGCATCATCGACCGCACGCTGAACCCCCTGATCGAGACCAAGGTCGAATCCATCGGCAACGGCGCCCGCACGCTGATCGACAAGGCCCTGGGCCTGGGGATCCCGCTCGGCCAGATGCAGGGCGTGCCGGAATATTTCGAGTCCCTGCGGCGGCACTATCCGGAACTGGAGCGGATCACGCTGGACGCGGCGCCGGCCGCCGCCGCCGGCGACGCCGCGGCGGGCAGCCTGGTCCTGCCGGTCCCGGCCCAGGGGCCCGCCGTGGCGGACCTGGTGGTCACGCCCGACACGCGCCAGGCGGCCGCCCAGATCCATGGCCTTTTGCTGGACACGGCCTTCCTGGGGCTGGTGGCGCTGCTGATCGGCTTCGAACTGCTGTCGATGCTGACGCAGACCGGCGCCTTCCGGCGCTCTCTCGACGCGGCCGATCCGCGCGCCGGCCCGTCCCCGCCGGCCGAACAGGTCCGGGGCGTCCTGTTCGTCTTCATGATGGCCGAAGAGCTGAACCGGCCGTTCCTGCCCAGCCTGACCGAACGGCTGCTGCCGGCCGGCGCCCACGCGCCGCTGCTCGTCAGCCTGCCGATCGTCATCTTCATGGCCATCGTGGCCCTGGGGCAGATCCCCATGGCCCTGTGGTCCGAATCCCTGGGACGGCGCCGCGGCCTGGCGCTGGGCGCCGGCATCGCGGGCATCGGCTACGGCCTGTGCGCCTTCGCCGACGCCTATTCGAGCCTGCTCCTGGCCCGCGCGCTGAGCGCCGTCGGCTTCACCCTGGTCTTCACCTCGGCGCAGGGGCACATCGTCGATCAGCAGGACCCCAAGGCCCGTTCGGCGGGGCTCTCGGTCTTCATCCGCGCCATCCTGACCGCCGCCCTGTGCGCGCCCCCCATCGGCGGCTTCCTGGCGGAACATTTCGGCGGCGGCATGGCCTTCCTGGGCGCCGCCGGCCTGTGTCTGGCGTCCCTGTGCCTGGCGCGGGTCATGATGCCCGCGACGCCGCCGCGTGTCCGGCCGCGCGCCGCGCGGGGCGCGGCCGGCGTGATCGGCGAGGCCTGGCGCATGCCCGGCCTGCGCGCCCTGCTGCTGGGCTGCGCCGTGCCGGCCAAGCTCATCCTCACGGCGCG
>CBFGXR010000169.1:0-4964 GCA_965652675.1 uncultured Castellaniella sp. | reverse complement strand
AAGGCCGAGGGTAGCGTCGTCTTCGATGACCAGGACTCTCATGACGGTGATTCTAGCCTGAAGCGGTCACGCCGCGTCACCGCTGAAGGGCCTGAGTTACATAGTTGACGATTGCTTGAACACGCGTCAGCCGCCGTGCGCGGCGGGCGCGGCAGGAACGGCCGGCGCCGGTGCCGGCGTCGCGGCGGCCGGCGCGGTCACCCCCGAGGCGGGTGTCGCGGCGGCGTCCTGCGGCGCGGCGCCCGGAACCGCCTGCCCCGGCGTGGTGACGAAGCCCAGGCGCTTCATGCCCGCCTGGCGGGCCGCGCCCATGACCTGCGCCAGCAGGCCGTAGCGGGTGTCGACGTCGGCGCGGATGCGGACTTCGGGCTGCGGATCGGCCCCGGCCTCGCCGGCGAAACGGGCGGCCAGGTCTTCTTCCGCGACCGGCTGCTCGTTCCAGAACAGCGCGCCGGACGCGTCGATGGCCAGGTCGATCACCACGGGCTTCTGCTCCACCGGCTGGGCCGTGACCTGGGGCACGTTGATGCGGATCGAATGGCTGAGCAGGGGCGCCGTGATGATGAAGATCACCAGCAGCACCAGCATCACGTCGATCAGCGGCACCATGTTGATCTCGGACATGGTGCTGCCCGGCCCCTTGGAATCGAAGCTGCCGAACGCCATGTCAGGCTCCCCGGTGGCTGGCCAGGCTGATGGTCCGGCCGTGGTGGCGTTCGTGGCTGCCGTCGCCCACCGGCTGGCCGGTGGTCAGGAAGGTGAACAGGTCGTGCGCGAAGGCGTCCAGCTGCGCCAGGTAGACGCGGTTGACGCGCACGAAGGCGTTGTAGGCCAGCACGGCGGGAATGGCGACCGCCAGGCCCAGCCCGGTCATGATCAGGGCCTCGCCCACTGGCCCGGCGATGCGGTTGATGGTGACGCCATCGGTCATGCTGATGCTCAGCAGGGCGTGATACACCCCCCACACCGTGCCGAACAGGCCCACGAACGGCGCGGTCGAGCCCACCGACGCCAGCACCGTCAGGCCGTTTTCCAGGCGCGCGGTTTCCTCGTCGATGACCTTGCGGATGGTGCGCGTCACGAAGGCCGCCGTGGAGCCGCTTTCCTCGAGCTTGAGCGCGCCGTACTTGGTGTGATGCTTCTGCGCATGGATGGCGTGGCTGGCCAGATGGGCGAAGGGTTCTTCCGCGCCGTGCGTGGAGATCTCGTTTTCCACCTGTTCCAGCGAACTGGCGGCCCAGAATTCCGACAGGAATTTCCGCGACCGGCGGCGAATGCGCAGATGCGTCAGCCCCTTGGCCAGGATCAGATACCAGCTCGCCAGGGACATCAGCAGCAGGAAGACGAACAGGGACTTGCCCACCGCGTCGCTCTGGCCGATGAAATGCAGCACGCCCTGGCCGCCGGTTTCCACCGCGCCGGAGGTCAGCGCCACCTGGGCGGCCGTCGCCGCTCCCGTGGCGGCCGTGGTCGTCGCCGCCTCGGCGGCGGCCGACACGGCCGGCGCCGCGCTCGCGGCGGCCTGGGCGGCGTCCGGCCCCACGGCCTGGGCCAGCGTCAGCGCCGCGCTCCCGATCAGATCAAGCATCATGGTTCCTGTCCTATAAGACGAAATCGAAAGGAATGTCCACCAGCGCCTTGTAGGCGATCCCGTTTTCCGTATACGGACGGAACCGCGCCTGGCGCATGGCCTCCACGGCCGCCTCGTCCAGACGCGGATGCCCGGACGAAGTGCGCACCGACACATTGGCCACCTGGCCCAGCGGAGAAATCAGCACGCGCAGCACCACCCGTCCCTGTTCGCCCCGGCGTTGCGAGACCCGGGGATACACCGGGCTGGGCCGCTTGCCCAGGTAGTCCACCTGACCGACGGTGCGGGGCCGGTCGGGGTCCACGGGCACCGGCTCGCCGCGCGCTTCGGACGCCTGCCGGGCGCCGCCCGCCGTACTGGTCTGCGCCATGCTGACCTGCGGCGCGGGGGGCGCCGGCTGGGGCTTCGGCGGCGCGGGCTTGGGCCGGGGCTTCGGTTTCGGTTTCGGTTTCGGCTTGGGCTGCGGCTTGGGTTCCGGCGGCGGCGGTTCGGTGATGGATTCGGGCTCGGGCGTCTCGACGACCGGTTCGGGTTCGGGCTCCGATTCCGGCTCGACCACGGGCTCGGGTTCGGGCTGGACGACCGGCTCGGGCTCGGGTTCCGGTTCGGGCGGCGTTTCCACCGGCGGCTGGGGTTCCGCAGCGGCCACCGGTTCGGGTTCGATCGCCGGTCCCAGTTCGACGAACTGCACGTCCAGCGCCTCGGGCTGGCCCTGGGAGACCTCGATCACCGACGCCGACAGCACCATGGCCAGCACGGCCGCATGCAGGCCAAGGGCCACGCAGGCGGCGACGATCTTCAACGGGGTAAGGCGCGGGGGGAAACCGGAAGACATGAACCAGCGGACAACGGGGGGCGAAAGCGTGATGTTAGCAGGAATGATAACGGTTCTCAATACAAAGACAGGCGTCGATGGGTCTCTCCACGCGGAAGAAACAAAAAATTACGTTTTTCATGAAACTCAACCCCACTGTCGCCGGTCCCTTTTGTCTGGAGACCGGATCCGGACCGGGCAGATCAACCTGAACGAAAAAACCGAACGACACCATGTCCAGACACCTTGCATTGTGGGCCGCCGCCTTGTGCGCCCTGAGCTTCCAGACCGCCGCCCTGGCTGCGGAGACCGCGCCCCCCGGCATCGAACTGTCCACCGACTACCCGTCCCTGACCTTGAAGGCCGGCGAGACGTCGACCATCGCCCTGCATCTGCGCAACCGGGCCACGCCGCCCGAACGGCTGGCGCTGTCCGTGGACGGCGTGCCCACGGGCTGGAAGGCCGCCCTGCTGGGCAACGGCCGCCCCGTGGGATCGGCCATGCCTGGAAGCGATGATACGCTGCCCCTGCAACTGCGGCTTGACATCCCGCAAGGCGATGCGGATTCACGCCACACCCTGACCGTCCACGCCGACGGCGACCGGCGGCACCTGAGCCTGCCGATCGACGTCACCCTGGCCGACCAGTTGCCCGCCCAGCTGTCGGTCCAGCCCGAACTGCCGCAGCTGACCGGATCGGCGCGCACCGCCTTCGACTACCAGCTGACGGTGAAGAACGCCAGCGGCCGCGACGTCCTGGCCAGCCTGTCCGCCCGGGCCCCGCAGTATTTCGACACCTCATTCACCGAGGGCTACGGCACCCAGCAGATCAGCGCCGTCCCCGTGAAGGCCGGCGAATCCAAGACCGTCAAGCTGCACGTGCGTCCGCCCGCATCGGCGCAATCCGGCGAGCACGAGATCCAGGTCGAGGTCGCCGCCGACGGCGTCAAGGCATCCACGGCCCTGAAGCTCGACATCACGGGCCAGCCGGCGCTGGACCTCTCGGGCCGCGACGGGCTGATGAGCACCGAAGCCCGGATCGGCGACACCCGCGAGATGCCGCTGGTGCTGCGCAACAGCGGCACCGCCGCCGCCCGGGACATCGCGCTGGACGGCACGGCGCCCTCGGGCTGGAAGATCGAATTCGAGCCGGCCCGCGTCGCACTCCTGGAACCGGGCAAGACGGCCGAGGTCCAGGCCCGCATCACGCCCGCGCCCCAGTCCCTGGCCGGCGACTACATGGTCAAGCTGCACGCGCGCTCGGCCGGCCAGTCGGCCGACGGCGACCTGCGCGTCTCGGTGACGACGTCCGGCCTGTGGGGGGTCAGCGGCGCCATCCTGATCGCCGTGGCCCTGCTGGCGCTGCTGGGCGCGGTCGCCCGGTACGGCCGCCGATGAACGGGCCGTCCGCCATGCGCCCGTCGTCCCCCCCCCTCCCGCCCCGGGACGCCCCCGCCATCGAAGCCCGGGGACTGGGCAAGGACTACGGCGGCCGCGCCGTGGTCCGGTCCCTGAACTTCCAGGTGCGGCCCGGCGAGGTCTTCGGCCTGCTCGGTCCCAACGGCGCGGGCAAGACCACCACGATCCTCATGCTGCTGGGCCTGACCGAGGCCACGCGCGGCCAGGTGCGGGTGCTGGGCGAGGACCCCTGGCGCAATCCGCTGGCCGTCAAGCGCCAGGTCGGCTACATGCCCGATTCCGTCGGCTTCTACGACCACCTGAGCGCGCGCGACAATCTGCGCTACACCGCCCGCCTGCTGGGGATCCCCGCGCAGGAACGGGATGCGCGGATCGCCGAGGCCCTGGAGCGCGTCCGGCTGCTGGACCGCATCGACCAGCGCGCGGGGACGTTTTCCCACGGCATGCGCCGCCGCCTGGGCCTGGCCGAGATCCTGCTGAAACGGGCCGCCATCGCCATCCTGGACGAACCCACCTCCGGCCTGGACCCGCAATCCACCGAGGCCTTCCTGCGCATGATCGAATCCCTGCGCGACGACGGCGTCACCGTGCTGCTGTCGTCGCACCTGCTCGATCAGATGCAGCGCATCTGCGACCGGGTCGCCCTGTTCAACGCCGGGCGCATCGCCCTGATGGGCCCGGTCCGCGACCTGGCCCGCCAGGTGCTGGGCGGCCACAGCCACGAAATCCACATCCAGGCCGACGGCCCCGACCTGCGGGACGTCCTGGCCGCCGTCCCCGGCGTGGGCGGCGTGCGCGCCGACGACCCGGGGCACTACGTCCTGCAGGCCGAAAGCGACGTCCGCGCCCAGGCCGCCCAGGCGGCGGTCCTGGCGGGCGCGCAACTGCGCGACCTGGCCGTGGACACCCCCAGCCTGGACCGCATCTACCGTCAGACCTTCACCGAGGACACCCCGACATGAGCACGACCCGCATCGGCTCGCCCTGGCACGGCCTGGGCGCCGTCCTGTCCAAGGAACTGGCCGACCACCTGGGCAGCGCCCGCATGAGGCTGCTGGAATGGCTGGTCGTCCTGACCGCGGCCGCCGCCCTGTACGGCGCCATCGAAGGCATCCGCCAGACGACGTCCTCGGATCCCTTC
>CBFGXR010000168.1:0-4999 GCA_965652675.1 uncultured Castellaniella sp. | reverse complement strand
TTGGCCAGCTTCACGCCGCCGACCTGCTGCAGGCCCTCGTACAGATAGAGCCAGATGGTCGCGCCCAGCAGCGGGCCCAGCAGCGTACCGGCCCCGCCCATCACGGTCTGGATGACCAGTTGAGCCGAGGTGTCCAGCGCGAAGGCGTCGGGCGGCATGTAGGACTGGAACAGGCCCAGCAGACCGCCGGCCAGGCCGCCATAGGCGGCGGCGACCACGAAGACGATCAGCTTGTAGGACTGGATCGAGTGGCCCAGCGCCATGGCGCGCTTGGGATTGCCCTGGATGGCCTTGAGCACGGCGCCGAAGGGCGAGCGCACGATCCGCCGGGCGACCAGGTAGCCCAGGAAGAAGAGCACCGCCACGAACCAGTACATGGGCCAGCCGCTGGAGATGTGGATGTTGATGAAGCCCAGGGACAGTTCCGGCGGCGGCACGCCGGCGATGCCGTTTTCACCGCCGGTGTAGTCCTTGAAGACCGAGTTCTCCATGAAGTAGAACATCTCGCCGAAGGCCAGCGTGCTCATGGCGAAATAGATGCCGGTGCGCCGCAGGGTGAGATAGCCGATGATCAGGCCCATGACGGCGGCCGCCACCGTGCCGATAGCCAGCGCCAGCAGCATGTTGGGCACCACCCCGTCGGTCAGCAGATAGGCCGTGACGAAACCGCCCGTGCCGTAGAAGGCCGCCTGGCCGAAGGACAGCAGGCCGGTGTAGCCGAACAGCAGGTCGAAGCCCAGCCCGAACAGGCCCCAGATCAGGATGCGGGTGAGCAGGTCCGGGCTCATGCCCAGGGCCGGCAGGATGAACGGGGCCACCAGCAGGCCCGCCCCCACCAGCATTTCCGGAAGCTGTCTGCGCATGGCGCCTCCCGTGTTGTGCGCGGCCGGCTGCCGCGTCGCGGTCCCGGTGTCGGCCGTCGCCGTTGTCGATTGAGCCGAGTTCATTCCCGTCCCTCCTGTCCCATCAGGCCCTGCGGGCGGAAGATCAGCACCAGCGCCATGGCGATGAACAGCATGACGTCGGAATACTGCGGGTTGATCATGGCGGTCAGGCTGAGGATTTCACCCGCGATGATGCCGCCGATGATCGCCCCCGGGAACGAACCCACCCCGCCGATCACCACCACCACGAAGGACTCGACCAGATAGCGGAACCCCATGTCCGGCGTCAGCGCGACGATGGGCGAATTGATCACCCCGGCGAAACCGGCGGCCATGGCGCCGATGCCGAACACCAGCAGAAAGGTGCGCTTGACGTTGATGCCCAGCGCGTTGACCATCTGGGCGTCCTCGATGCCGGCGCGCACGATCAGCCCCAGGCTGGTGCGGTACAGCACGAAATACAGCAGCAGCAGCGTGGCCGCGGCGATGCCCAGGGTCTGCAGGCGGTACAGCGGATAGATCAGGGTACCCAGGCGGGCGATCCCCTGGCCCCAGTCGGGCGGCGTGACCGACAGGCTGACGCCGCCGTACAGGCCGCGCACGATTTCCACCAGGATGATGCTGATGCCGAAGGTGACCAGGATCTGGTCTTCCGGCGGCCGGCTGTAGTATTTGCGCATCAGGCCGCGTTCCATGATCAGCCCGCACGCCAGCGCGACGGCCGAACCCCCGGCGACCGCCAGCACGAAAGAATCTGTCAGACCATAAACCGTATATCCCGCATAGCCCCCGACGACGAACAGCGCGCCGTGGGCGAAATTGATGACACCGAGCGTGCCGTAGATGATCGTCAGGCCGGTACTGATGAGCGCCAGCAACAGGCCGGTGGCCAGCCCGTTGAATAGCTGCGAAAGAAACAAAGACATGCTCGGCATCGAGTTGCCTCCTGTGAGAGTCCCGGAACTCGTTTCCGGCCATTCCCCGGAAGCGGGGAAATGGCCGGAAACCCGTGCTTAGACGTAATCGCCCATCTTGCAGCCCAGCAGGCCGACCGGGGGCAGCACGTCCTTGCCGCTGACGACCTGGACGATCTCGAAGAAATCTTCCGGGTTCTTCATGTCGGCGGGCTTCTTGCCGCGCAGGATCGGGAAGTCGACGATGCCCTGGTGGTCGTCGGCGCGGAACGTGACCTTGCCCACCGGGCTGTCGCGCAGTTCACCGGCTTCCAGCGCCTTGACGACGTCGATCGGATAGAGGCTCTTGGCGCGCTCCACCGCGTCGGCCCACAGGACCAGCGCCAGGTAGGCGTACATGGCCGAATCCCGCGGCTTGCTGCCGAACTTCTTCTCGTAGGCCTCGACGAAGTCCTTGGCGACGGGGTTCTTGTCCTCCATGGTCCACCAGAAGCCCTGGGCGGCGTAGACGCCCTGCATGACCTCGGCGCCGACTTCCTTTTCCAGGTAGGCGGACATGTAGGGGATCACGATCTTCATCTTGTCGAGCAGGCCGAACTGCTTGGCCTGCTTGATGGCGTTGGCGGCGTCCGCGCCATAGGCCACGACGACCAGCACGTCGGCGTCGGTGTTGGCGATGTTGATCAGGTAGGAGCTGTAGTCCTTGGCGCCCAGCGGGTGGACCTGGTTGGTGACCGTCTTCCAGCCTTCCTTCTCGGTGAATTCCTTCATCGACTGGGTGGTGGTGTGGCCGTAGGTGTAGTCCGGCGTCAGGTAGGCGGCCTTGCGGTTCTTGCCGAGTTCCTTGGCGACCACCGGGGCGATGGCCTTGCAGGCCATGTAGGCGAAATAGCACAGGCGGAAGCCATAGCGCTGGCAGTCCACGCCGGTCGTTTCGTTGGAGCCCGAGATGGCCGTGAAGTACGGGGTGTGCTCGCGGTTGCAGACCTTCTGCAGGGCGATGGCCACCGCGCTGCTGGTGCTGCCGGCGATCATCATGGCCTTGTTGTCGTGGATGAAGCGGGTGGCCGCCTGCACGCCGGTGTTGGGCTTGGTTTCGGCGTCGGCGGAGCCGAGCACCAGTTTCTTGCCCAGGATGCCCTTCTTGATGAGCGGGGAGATCTTCTGGACTTGCGGCGCCCCGGCGTTGATCTGCTCGGCGGCCAGTTCATAGCCGTTCTTCTGTTCGGCGCCCTGCGCCGAGTACGGGCCGGTCAGGTCGACGGTCAGGCCGACGAACACGGAGTCGCCTTCGGCGCCGGCGGGCCAGGCCCCCAGGGGCTTCTTGTCGTCGGCCAGCGCAACCCGGGCGGTGCCGGGCAGCAGCATGCCGCCGGCCACGCCCGCCGCGCCGGCCTTCAGCACGGAACGGCGCTTGACCTGCGTCTGCATGGCTTGTCCCAAAGTCTTTTTGTCCTTCATTGGTTTGTCTCCTGTCGAGTGGCCCCGGGCACCGGATGCGCCCGGCTGAAACACGGTAATTCCAGCTGAAAACCCCGCGATTTCTTTTTGTGCGAAACAGCTTTGTTTTTATTCCTGCAGTCGATCACGGACCGGATTTTCGAAGGGCCGGATTTCTGCGTGATGCTATTAGTAAAATTTGAAACTTACGCAAAACTTACGCTGGCCACGAGGGTGCGGGAGAAGTCCCGGCAAGGCGGAATCAGGCCCGCCGCGCCATGAGATCACAGGATTCGCATCCTGTTGATTCGATTTGGAAATTTGTTTTAACGTTGAATGATGCAATGCAATATGATCAGGGTTATTGCTTAAGGGAAAACCGCAGTTATGGCTTACCCTTAATATTGCGCCGCACCATGAAAAACGAGGCCCGCGGGCCTCGTTCATTCAAGTCGAAAATATCGGATCCGGCGGACGGCATTCAATCCAGCCGGATGCGCGCGGCATATTCGCGCAGGACCTCGATGCCCGGGTCCTTGCGCGGCCAGATCAGGCCCACGCCGTCGTTCTCGTGACGCGGCAGCACGTGGATGTGGGCATGCGGCACGGTCTGCCAGCCGGCCGGACGGTTGGCCTGCAGCAGCGTCAGGCCTTCGGGCCGGAACGCGGCCTGGACGGCGCGCGCCACGCGATGGGCCAGGCGCATCAGATCGGCCGCCAGGTCCTCGTCCATGTCGAGCAGGGTGGCGTAGGGCTCGCAGGGCGCCACCAGCACGTGGCCCGGATTCAGCTGGCCGGCGTCCATGAAGGCGAAGAGGCGGGCGTCGCGGTGGACGATGGCGGCCGGGATCTCGCCGGCCAGGATGCGGGTGAAGACGGTTTCCATGTTCATTTCTCCAGATCCTGCTCGACGGCGAAACAGGCCACCTGCCGCCCGCCCTGCGGCAACAGCGCCGGCAGGCGCTCGCGGCACACCGGCATGACCCGGTGGCAGCGCGAACTGAACGGACAGCCGGGCGGGGGATTCAGCGGGCTGGGCAGTTCGCCCGACAGCTTGATGCGTTCGCGCCGGGCCGCGTCGTTCAGGCGCGGCGTGGCCGACAGCAGCGCCTGGGTGTAGGGATGCAGGGGCCGGCCGAAGATCGCCTCCTTCGTGCCTTGTTCCACCACCCGGCCCAGGTACATCACCATGACCTCGTCGGCCAGGTGCTCGATCACCGACAGGTCATGGGAAATGAACACGTAGGACAGGCCCAGGTCGCGCTGCAGGTCCTGCATCAGGTTCAGCACCTGGGCGCGCACCGACACGTCCAGCGCGGACACGGCCTCGTCGGCCACCAGGATCTCGGGCTCCAGCATCAGGCCCCGGGCGATGGCGATGCGCTGGCGCTGGCCGCCGGAGAACATGTGCGGATAGCGGCCGTAGTGTTCCGGGCGCAGGCCGACCCGTTCCATCATGGCCTGGCCTTTGGCGCGGCGTTCGCGCGCGTCCAGCCTGGTATTGATCAGCAGGGGTTCTTCCAGGATGTCGCCGATGCGCTTGCGCGGGTTCAGCGAGGCATAGGGGTTCTGGAAGATGATCTGGATCTTGCTGCGGCGCAGTTTCGCCAGGGCCGGATCGGCCCTGGACACGTCCTGCCCCCGGTACAGCAATTGACCGGCGGAGGGCGGCTCGATCATGGTCAGCACCCGGGCCAGCGTGGACTTGCCGCAGCCGGATTCGCCGACGACCGCCAGGGTGCGGCCCGCCTGCAAGCTGAA
>CBFGXR010000167.1:0-5001 GCA_965652675.1 uncultured Castellaniella sp. | reverse complement strand
CAGGAAGGCCGGGATCAGCACGATCATGTCGTCCTGGCGCAGGTCGCGCGCCTGGGCCTCGCCCCACAGATGGCGGGCCGTGCGCACGAAGAAATCCCGCTGCTCGGCGCGGCTGTTCTTCAGCATGAAGGCGCGCAGGGGCTCGGTGCCGCGCGCCACGGCGTCCAGCATCGTCCCGACCGGATCGGCGCGCGGCGCGCCGGCGGCCGACTGGCTGACGGGCGCGCCGACCTCGCGCAATTCATGCCCGACCTGCATCACGACCGGCCCCATGACGTAGACGGACAGGATCACGGCCAGGCCGTAGAGCGCCATGTTGGGCGGCACCTGCTGCACGCCCAGGGCGTTGCGCACCAGCGCGAACACCACGGCCAGCTTCAGGAAGGACGTGGTCATCACGGCGGCCAGCGGCAGCAGCGCCAGCAGCGCCAGCGCGATCGCCAGACTGACGGGATCGAAATTGCCGCTCATGTCATCTCT
The DNA here is from genome assembly GCA_965652675.1 of uncultured Castellaniella sp. Classification (GTDB taxonomy): domain Bacteria; phylum Pseudomonadota; class Gammaproteobacteria; order Burkholderiales; family Burkholderiaceae_B; genus Castellaniella. The sequence goes on along the minus strand of CBFGXR010000167.1, from coordinate 4,521 downwards.
TGCCCAGAGTGCCGACCCGCACGCCGATGCGGCCGTCGACATCGACCAGTTCGCCGGTGCCGACCAGCGCGCCGTTGGCGCGGATCATGACCGGCCCGTCCGTCAGCGGCCGCTGCAGGTCGAACACCGCGCCCGGCTGCAGCTGGCGCAGTTCGGCCAGCGTCATGGCGCGGTCGCCCAGGTCGAAGGACAGCCGCACCGGCACGGCGTCGACGTCCAGCGGCTCGGCGGACGGAGCGTCTTCTTCGGGAGGAACGGTCTGAGTCATGAGGGAAGTCCAGCCTTGGGTCACGAGATAAGAGGAATGTTCGGCGCGCACGCGCAGGCCCTGTCCCTGCGGAATCCCCAGCCACAGCTCGCCCTCGGGGCCGACCAGGTACTCGTCCAGCAGGATGACGTCGCCCGCGTCCAGGGCGCGCAGTTCGGCGGCCGGCAGGCCGGCACGGCCGATTTCGGCGCGCAGGCGCACCGGCAGGACCGATGCGTCGATCGCGCCCGCCGCGTCCGGCGGCACCCGGCCCAGCAGGCCGGCCAGCAGCATCAGCCCCAGGTCGTCGGATTCCAGCACCGCCAGCGCGGTTTCGCCCCGCGCCTCGGCGCGGGCCGCCAGGGTCCAGGCGTGCGGCAGCGCCGCATCGCGGGGTTCGGCCAGGACGCGCACCGGCCCGCCCGCCGAGACCGGCGACAGCGCCGCGACGGCCTCGTCCAGCAGGGTCTCCAGCGCGGCGGCCCGCAAGTCCTCGGGCAGGTCCCCCGGCCCCAGATCCGGCAGCCGGGCATCGGTCCAGGCCGCCAGGGCGTCCGGCGGCAGGCTCAAGCGCAAGGCGGCGCCCGCCCACTCCAGGTCGGCCCGGTGGCTCGCCGCCTGCCGCAGGGCCTGCGGCGCGCCCGGCGTCAGGCCCAGGCGCCAGGCGCCGGGGGCGGTTTCGGCACCCTCGAGCGCGGGCAGCGCCACCCGCAGGTCCGCGCCGTGGATCGCGACCAGCGTCAGCGCCTGGGCCTGGCTGGCGGTCAGGCGCGGCAAGGCGGCGGTCCGGGCGGTCGAGGCATTCATCGCATCCATGTCACTCACAGTCCGGGTCATGCGGCCGCGGCCGCTTCGAATAAGCAGGGGTCTTCGGGATCATCGGTGGCGACGCGCACCAGCACGGCGCGCGCCAGTGATTGCGCGAGTTCTTCGGCCAGCGACTGCGCGCAGCGGTTCAGGGTTTCGCGCGAGGCTTCGCTGGCGCAGGCGAAGGCGGCCACCAGACGGCCTTCTTCCTCGTAGACGGACAGCGTCACGCCCGGCAGGACCTCGGCCTTCAGATCCAGGCGCACTTCGCGCCGGCCGCTGCCGCCGTCGCCCACCAGCATGCGGTCGGCCGCCTCGTTCAGCGCCCGCGCCAGGCCCGCCGGCGCGGCGGCCGGCGTCTCGGCGGACGTGACGGCGCCAGGGAACAAGGCGAACGGGCGCGGCGTTTCCGTCAGGGCATCGGCCGACGGCCCGGCGGTCCCCGCCGCCGGTTCCCCGCCATCCTGCGCCAGGGCCTGCTCGAAGGCCCGGCGGTCCGCGTCGGACGCATCGCGGCGCGACGCGCCGGCGCCCGGCTGCCCCAGGTCCGGCATGCCCCGGGTCAGGCCGATGTCCAGATCGATGCGTCGGTCAGTCATGCTCATGCGGGTTCGTATTCGTCATGTTGCTGCCAGTCGTCACGGTCGCGCGACACGGACGCGGCCTCTTCCATTTCCAGATCTTCCTTGCGTTCCAGTTCGCGCAGTTCGTCGGCCGCATGCAGGCTGGCCAGCTGGACGAATTTTTCGACCATGCGCGTGGCGGTCCGGTGGGCTTCGCGGCGCTCGGCCAGCGCCTCGGTTTCCTGCCGTTCCTGGTCGGCGGCCTGCTCGACGCGGGTTTCGCAATCGTGCTCGCCCCGGCGCAGCTCGGCCACGCCCTGCATCACGTCCTCGATGTCGCGCACGTGCACCAGGCGGCTGCACAGGTCCTGGTACATGTCCTGTTCCTGTTGCTCCGACCAGGTCCGGTATGCTTGCAGCCGTTCCAGCGCCTGGATCCGCTGCCGTTCGGCCTCGGCCAGCGCCTGGCGCTGCCGCGTCACGGCCAGTTCCGCCTGACCCTCGCGAAAGCGCTTGATGGACATCAGTTCGCGGAAGACGTTCATGCGGCCGCCCCCCCGACGATGGCGGCCATGCCTTCGAGCGCCTGGGGCAGGGTCGCATGTTCGTCGGTCTTCTGCCGCAGGAAACGGTTGATGGCGTCGATCTTGTCGATGGCCTCGTCGGTCACGGCGTCCCCGCCGCGCTTGTACTCGCCGATCTTGACCAGCAGTTCGACCTCCTGGTATTTGGCCATCAGCTCGCGCACGCGGCCGGCCAGCCGCTTGTGTTCGCTCGTCACCACCGCGTTCATGACCCGGCTGGCCGAGGCCAGCACGTCGATGGCCGGATAATGGTTGGCCGCGCCCAGCTTGCGCGACAGCACGATGTGCCCGTCCAGGATGGAGCGCGTCTCGTCGGCGATGGGCTCGGTCATGTCGTCGCCCTCGACCAGCACGGTGTAGAGGGCGGTGATGGAGCCGTGCTCGTTCATGCCGACCCGTTCCATGAGTTTCGGCAGGGTCGCGAACACGGACGGCGGATAGCCCCGGCGCGTCGGCGGTTCGCCGGCCGCCAGGCCGATCTCGCGCTGCGCCCGCGCGAAGCGCGTGACCGAATCCATGAGGAACAGCACGCGCTTGCCCTGGTCGCGGAAATATTCGGCGATGGCCGTGGCGACGTAGGAGGCCTTGGCGCGTTCCATCGAGGACTTGTCGCTGGTGGCGCAGACGATGACGCTCTTGCGCCGGCCTTCCGGACCCAGCTCGTGCTCCAGGAATTCGCGCACTTCCCGGCCCCGTTCGCCGATCAGCGCCACCACGGTCACGTCCACGTCGGCGCCCTTGACCAGCATGCCCATCAGCGTGGACTTGCCGCCGCCGGCCGCCGCGAAGATGCCCATGCGCTGGCCTTCGCCGCAGGTCAGCACGCCGTCCAGCGCCCGCACCCCGAGTTCCAGCGGCTTGTCGATGATGCGGCGCTTGAGCGGATCGGGCGCCTCGGCGAAGACCGGATAGAACTTGCTGGCCTCCAGGGGACCGCGCTCGGCCTCGTCCAGGGGCCGGCCCAGGCCGTCGAGCACCCGGCCCAGCAGCCCCGGCCCCACGGGCACCATGTGCGCACGGCCGGTGGGAATGACCTCGGTGGCCGAGGAAATGCCGTACATGTCGCCCAGCGGTGTCAGCAGGGCGGCGTCCCGGGCGAAGCCCACGACCTCGCCCTTCATCTCGAAATCCTCGCCCGGATTGCGCAGGATGCAGACCTCGCCGACCTTCACCGTGGGCACGACGGCCTTGATGATGGTGCCGATGACCTGCGTCACCCGTCCCTTGATGCGCAGGGTCGGCGTGTCGTGCAGCGCCATTTCCATCATTTCGGTGATGTAGTCGAACTGACGCATGATCCCGCCCCTACACCCGGCTGCCCAGCGTGCGCTGGAACGCGCCGCGCACGGCCTCGATCTGCCCTTCCAGGCTGGCCTCGACCATGCCGATCTCGCTTTCGAGGATGCAGGCGCCGCGCGCCAGCCGGGCGTCGGGCAGCAGGTCCAGGTAGCCCACGCCCGGATAGGCGGCCAGGATGTCGTTGATGCGTTCGCGCACCACCTCGACGTCGTCCGGATGCAGGCGCAGGGTCATCTGCTTCTGGTTGCGGACCACGGCCAGCGCGTTGCGCACCACGACCATGACCTTTTCCCGGTCGTCGAAGCCGTCGACGACCTTGCGCACGGCCGCCATGACCAGATCGACCATTTCATTTTCCACGCCCGCGAAATAATCGACCGTGCGGCTGACGGTCTCGATCATCTTTTCGGCCTGGTCGAGCAGGGCTTCCTGCTTGCCGTCCTCGTAGCCGCGGCGGCGCTCGGCCTCGAAGGCCTCCTGGGCGCCCGCCAGGATGGCGTCGGCCTGCGCGCGCGCCTCGTCGAGCAGGGCCTGCGCCTGGACCAGCGCGGCATGGTCGGCCGCGCGCAGCACGCGGGCCTCGGGGTCCGGCGTGACGGCCAGGGTGCGCGGATTCAGCGCGTCGCGTGAAACGAGGAATGCCATGTCGGTTCGATCCGTTCGAGGACGGCCAGGGCCAGGTCCAGCGGGGCCTGGAGGTCATCCGGCGCGGCGGCGTCCGGTTCGTCCTCCAGCCTGAGTTCGGCGCGCAGGCCGAGTTCCGGGCCCGCCGCCAGGAACACGGCGCGCAGGGCCGCGCGGCCGATCCGGTCCACCCGGTCCGCCAGCGACGCGACGGGTCCGGCATCCGCATCGGCCGGACGGGACCACGGCCCGGTTTCGGCGCGGCGGGCGAAATCCAGCGCATCGGCTCCCAGGGCGGTCGCCAGCGCGCGCACGTCCTCGCCCGCGATGGCCCGGCGCAGGCGGGGCGCGCAGCGCCCGGCGCTGGCGATGGCGCTGCTGCTGGGTACCGGCACCG
>CBFGXR010000166.1:0-5102 GCA_965652675.1 uncultured Castellaniella sp. | reverse complement strand
CGCAAAGCCCCTGCAGATCCCTCTGCAGGGGCTTTGTCTTTTGCGGGATGGGATACAGCGAACGCCGCCGCGGGCGAATCCGGGCGGCGCGCGCTATTTGAGCAGCCGCGCCAGTTCGACGGCGGTGCGGACGCCCATCTTGGCGAAGAGATTCGCCCGATGGACCTCTACCGTGCGCATGGTGATGCCCATCATGTCGGCGATCACCTTGTTCATCCGGCCCTCCAGGATCAGGTCCATGACCTCGCGCTCGCGCGAGGACAGCGAGGCCAGACGCGCCTGCACCAGCGCCTGGTCGCCCGCTTCCAGCGAGGCTTGCAGCGCTTCCTGCACGCGGTCCATCAGCTTGTTGTCGTTGAACGGCTTCTCGAAGAAATCGAAGGCCCCCCGCTTCAGGCTGTCGACCGCCATCGGCACGTCGCCATGGCCGGTCAGGAAGATGACCGGCATGCGCCGGGTGAGTCCCCGCGCCGCCAGGGTGTCGAACAGCAGCGCGCCGCTCATGTCGGGCATGCGCATGTCGAGCAGCAGGCAGTCGCCTTCGGAGCTGAACGCGTAGTCCGTCCCCAGCATGTCCAGGAAAGGCCGGACGCCCGTGTAGCCCGAAGCCTCGATCCGGCGGGACTGCGCCAGCCAGACCAGCGAATCCCGTATCGCCTCTTCGTCGTCAACGATATGTAGCACCTTGTCGTCTCCCTCCCTGGGGTGTGCGCGGCCTGCGGGCATGCGGCCGCATTCTATTTTTTCATGTTTTGGCGGACGGAGCCGCGTGCAGCGAGAAGCGGAAGACGGTGCCGCCGCCGGGGTTGTCCGCGTACACCAGGGTGCCTCCGTGCGATTCCACGACGGTGCGGCAGATCTTGAGGCCCATGCCCATGCCGTCGGCCTTCGTGGAAAAGAACGGCGAGAACAGCCGTTCCCGGGCGTGTTGCGGGATGCCGCACCCTCGATCGGCCACGCTGATGCCCACGCTGCCCGGCGCGAGCGGGTCGGCGCCGGCGTCGATGCGCAGGATCCGGCGTTCGGGCTCCATGTCCCGCATCGCCTCGATGGCGTTGCGGGTCAGGTTGAGCAGCACCTGTCCCAGCATCATCGGATCGGCCAGCACCGCTGGCGTGCCCGACGAGATTTCGGCCTTGATCGTGATGAAGTGCCGGCTGGCCTGCAGTTCGGCCAACTGGACGACGTCGGCGATCAGCGCGGGCAGGTCCACTTTTTCCCGATGCGGCTCGCGCCGCTTGGTGAACGTGTGGACGCTGCGGATGACGTGTCCGGCGCGCTGGGCCTGGGCATTGGCCTTTTCCAGCGCGCCCCGGATGCGGGCCATGCCGGCCTCGTCCCGATGCGCGGCGGGGTCGGCCAGCAGGTTCAGCGCGCCGGTCGTGTAGCTGGTGATCGCGGCCAGCGGCTGGTTCAGTTCGTGGGCCAGCGTCGAGGCGAGCTCGCCCATGGTCACCATCCGGGCGCTGGCCTGGAGCTTTTCCTGCTGGCGCCGGTTCAGTTCTTCGAACCGCTTGCGGTCGGAGATGTCCAGGATCGAGCTCATCCAGCCGGTCTGCCGGCCGCTTTCATCGACCAGCGCGGATTCGTAGATCAGCACGGGAAAGCGCTCCTGGCCCTTGCGCAGGAACACGGTCTCGAAGCCTTGGGAACCGATCCTGCCCGCGATGCGCTGGGCGAAGCGTTCCTGGTATTCCTCCATGATTTCCGGCGCCCAGTAGGGCATGGGAGGCGATCGTCCGATCAGGTTCTCGGCCGGCATGCCGACCATCCGGCAGAACGCGGGGTTGACGTAGGTGATCCGGCCGTTCAGGTCGTACACCCGCAGGCCGGTCACGAGGGAGTCCTCCATGGCCGTGCGAAAGGCGATCTGGTCGCGCAAGGCGCGCTCGACGGCCATCCGGCGGTTGATGTCGCGCCACAGAGCCGCGAGGCTCCAGAACAGGCCCAGGGTCAGTGCGACGATGACGACGATCAGCAGATTGGGCAGCAGCCTGGGGGCGCCCTTGACGCTGTCGGTGCGCAGCGTGATGTCCGCGTAGGGCAGGTGCAGGTCGTGCGCGTAGGTGTATACGCCGCGCCCCATGCCGCCCGCGGTGCGTTGTCCCAGCGTGCGCTCGTGGCGGTCGGTCAGGCGGATTTCGTTCTTCTGGGCGAACCACCAGGGCACCATCTGCTCGAGGATGCCGGCCAGGGAATAGGTGGCGATCACGCAGCCGATGTAGCGTCCGCCCTGGTGGATCGGGAAGAGATAGTCCATCAGGGCGGGGTGCCGCGCGTCCTTGGGCGGATCCGGCTGGCTGTATTCCGGTGCGAGGGTGCTGCGGATGCGTTCCAGCTTCAGGCGCAGCGGCCCGGGCAGTTCCTCCAGGGAAAAATGGTCCTTCCGATCGGATGCCGTCCCCCGGCCCTCCGCGTCGATCCAGGTGATGCGCACCAGTTCCGGGTGGGTGCGCAGCAGGAAGCGCATCCGGTTCTGCTGCTTCTCGCCCGCCAGGTGGCCTGCGGCGATTTCATGGGCCAGCGAGTGGATGTCGTCTTCGTTGCGTCCGAGCTGGAAGCGGATGGTCTGTTCGACCCAGAGCGTGTCGGCGATCAGTTGTTCCTGGCGTTCCGTGGACTCCATCTGCTGCGCCTGGTGCGGCAGCCAGATCACGGTGACCAGGAACAGCAGTGCGCACAGGACCGGCACCAGCCATTGCCAGGTGCGTCGGTGGACGAGGGGCGTGTAGGGGGGAGGGAGACTCATGCCGGACCGTTTTCCCCTAGTGTATCCGAGCGGCTCGCGGCGAAATCGGCGCCGGCCCGGCGCGGGATTGTGGATTTCCACAGTTGAAACGGGTGCCCGGCTTGCACAGAATGGCCGCACGTTTCGCAATCCTGCGGATTTCAAGACCCCGGACATGCCTCGGCCATGAAATTGTTCTCCATCCTGCTCGCCTGCGCGCTCGCGTGCCCTACGTTCGCCGGGGCGCAGCAGGAACCCATCGTCATCCGGTTCAGCCACGTGGTGGCCTCGGACACGCCCAAGGGCAAGGCGGCGGTGCGGTTCCAGCAATTGGCCGAGCGGGCCACGAACGGCCGCGTGCGCGTGCATATCTATCCGAACAGCGAGCTTTACCGCGATCGCGAGGAACTGGAAGCCCTGCAGCTGGGCGCCGTCGAAATGATCGCGCCGTCCTTGTCCAAGTTCGGGCCGCTGGGCGTGCGCGAATTCGAGGTCTTCGATCTGCCGTTCATGTTCCCCGACGAGAAGGCATTGCACCGGATCACGAACGGGCCGATCGGCATGGGCATGCTGCGGCGGCTGCGGCTCAAGGGCGTCGTCGGCCTCGCTTTCTGGGATAACGGCTTCAAGTCCTTTTCGGCCAACCGGCCGTTGCGCGAGCCCGCCGACCTGTCCGGCCTGCGCATGCGCATCCAGCCTTCCAGGGTGCTGGACGCCCAGATGCGGGCCCTGGGTGCCCAGCCGATGACCATGCGGTTCGGCGAGGTGTATGCCGCGCTGGAGGCGGGCGTGGTGGACGGCACCGAGAATCCGCCCTCGAATTTCTATACGCAGGACATGCAGGACGTGCAGTCGCATTTCACCGTGTCCAATCATGGCTACCTGGGCTATGCCGTGATCGTCAACCGGAAGTTCTGGGAAGGCCTGCCCTCCGATATCCGCGAAGCGCTGGAAGAAGCCATGCGGGAGGCGACGGACTATGCCGCCTCGATCGCCCAGGAAGAGAACGACCGGGCGCTGGAGGCGATCCGCGCATCCGGCAAGACGCGGGTCCATGTCCTGACGGAAGCGGAGCGCGGGGCGTGGAAGAACGCCCTGGCCGTCGTGAGCGTCGAGATGGAGGACCTGATCGGCGCGCGGCTGGTCGCCGATATCCGGCGTGCGATCGATGCCCCGTGATTCCGGACGGACCGCCCGTCCCGCATTCGATTTCCATACCCACCACAAACAGGGAGACCTTGTCATGAAAATCCGTATCCACGCCGTCAAGACGCTGGGCGTCTGCATCGCGCTGGCCTTTTCCTCCGCAGCGCTGGCCGAGCAGCCCATCATCGTCAAGTTCAGCCACGTCGTCGCCGAGAACACGCCCAAGGGCCAGGGCGCGCTGAAATTCAAGGAACTGGCGGAAGCCGCCCTGCCGGGCAAGGTCGAGGTCCAGGTGTTCTCGAACTCCCAGCTCTTCGGCGACGGCAAGGAAATGGAAGCCCTGCTGCTGGGCGACGTGCAGATCATCGCCCCCTCGCTGGCGAAATTCGACCGCTACACCAAGAAGCTGCAGATCTTCGACCTGCCCTTCATGTTCGACGACATGGACGCCCTGGACCGCTTCCAGGCCAGCCCCGCGGGCCAGGAACTGCTGGATTCGATGAAGTCCAAGGGCATCAAGGGCCTGGCCTATTGGCACAACGGCCTCAAGCAGATGTCCACCAACAAGGACACGCTGGTCCGCCCCGAGGACATCAAGGGCCTGAAATTCCGCATCCAGTCCTCCGACGTGCTCGAGGCCCAGTTCCGCCAGCTGGGCGCCAATCCCCAGAAGCTGGCCTTCTCCGAGGTCTACCAGGCCCTGCAGACCGGCGTGGTCGATGGCGCCGAGAACCCCTGGTCGAATATCTATTCGCAAAAGCTCCACGAGGTCCAGAAGACCATCGCGATCACCAACCACGGCGCGCTGGACTACATGGTGATCACCAATTCGGGCTGGTGGGACGGCCTGCCCGAGGACGTGCGCGCCGGCTTGCAGAAGGCCATGGCGGGCGCCACCGAACACGCCAACAAGCTCGCGGCCGAAATCAACGACCGCGACCAGAAGCGCATCGCCGAGGCCGGCAAGGCCAAGATCCAGACCCTGTCCAAGCGGGACGTCGCCGCGTGGCGCGAGGCCGTCCGGCCCGTCTGGAGCAAGTTCTCGGGCGAGATCGGCGAGGACCTGATCGCCAAGGCACGGGCCACCAACGGCGACTGAACGTCGTAGATCGCGCGGCCGCCGTGCGGCGGCCGCCTCATGAGTCTGCAAGAGGAGTTCTCCATGCCTAGAATCTGGCTGGAACACATCGAGGAAGGCCTGATCGCCTTTCTCCTGGCCGCCATGACC
>CBFGXR010000165.1:0-5110 GCA_965652675.1 uncultured Castellaniella sp. | reverse complement strand
TTGGTGGAGACGAGGAGGATCGAACTCCCGACCTTCGCATTGCGAACGCGACGCTCTCCCAGCTGAGCTACGTCCCCGAAAGACGTGCATTCTAGCACAGAAAAATCCGTCAATGGGGCTGGCTCGATGCGACGCGTCGCGGATGAGGATGCCGCCGCCACGGCGGCGGCCCGCGAGGCGCGGCGCGAGGCCATGGGGCGGACGATATAATGCTGGATTGTCCTCAATCTCTGGCTTATCCGGATCTCCCATGAGCACTACCATTCTTGAAAACCTGCCGATCGGGCAGAAGGTCGGCATCGCCTTTTCGGGCGGGCTGGACACCAGCGCCGCGCTGCTGTGGATGAAGAACAAGGGCGCGTTGCCCTATGCTTATACGGCGGATCTGGGCCAGCCGGATGAATCCGATTACGACGAGATCCCCCGCAAGGCCCTGCGCTACGGCGCCCAGGGCGCGCGCCTGGTCGACTGCCGCGCGCAGCTGGTGGCCGAGGGCATCGCCGCCCTGCAGTGCAACGCCTTTCACATTTCCACCGGCGGGGTGACGTACTTCAACACCACGCCCATCGGCCGCGCGGTGACCGGCACGATGCTGGTCTCGGCCATGCGCGAGGACGACGTCCACATCTGGGGCGACGGCAGCACGTTCAAGGGCAACGACATCGAGCGCTTCTACCGCTACGGCCTGCTGACCAATCCGGACCTGAAGATCTACAAGCCCTGGCTGGACCAGCAGTTCATCGACGAACTGGGCGGCCGCGCCGAAATGTCCCAGTACATGCAGGAAAACGGCTTCGACTACAAGATGTCGGCGGAAAAGGCCTATTCCACGGATTCCAACATGCTGGGCGCCACGCACGAGGCCAAGGACCTGGAACACCTGAATTCCGGCATCCGCATCGTCCAGCCCATCATGGGCGTGGCGTTCTGGAAACCCGAGACCGAGGTCAAGGCCGAGGAAGTCACGGTGCGCTTCGAACAGGGCCAGCCGGTGGCGCTGAACGGGGTGGAATACGCCGACCCGGTCGAACTGATGCTGGAAGCCAACCGCATCGGCGGGCGCCATGGCCTGGGCATGAGCGACCAGATCGAGAACCGCATCATCGAAGCCAAGAGCCGCGGCATCTACGAGGCCCCGGGCATGGCGCTGCTGCATGCCGCCTACGAACGCCTGGTCACCGGCATCCACAACGAAGACACGATCGAGCAGTACCGCATCAACGGCCTGCGCCTGGGCCGCCTGCTGTATCAGGGCCGCTGGTTCGATCCCCAGGCCATCATGCTGCGCGAGACCGCGCAGCGCTGGGTGGCGCGCGCCATCACCGGCGAGGTCGCCCTGGAACTGCGCCGGGGCAACGACTATTCCATCCTGGACACGCGCTCGCCCAACCTGACCTACCATCCGGACCGCCTGACGATGGAAAAGGGCGAATCCATGTTCTCGCCGCTGGACCGCATCGGCCAGCTGACGATGCGCAACCTGGACATCGTGGACACGCGCGCCAAGCTGTTCACCTACACCCAGACGGGCCTGCTGACCAAGACCGGCCAGTCGGACATTCCCCAGCTGAAGCAGGATACGCCGGCGAAGTGATCGGGGCGGGGGCGCCCGCCCCCGATCGCCACGAAACACGGGGCTCCCTGCGGGGAGCCCCGTTCACATTCAGGGATTATTCCGAGGCCGCTTCGCGCCGCAGCAGTTCGCGCTTGCGCGCCACGCCCCAGCGGTAGCCCGACACGTCGCCGTCGCGCCGCACGACGCGGTGGCAGGGGATGGCGACGGCCAGCGGGTTCGCGCCGCAGGCCCGCGCCACGGCCCGCGCGGACTTGGGCGCGCCGATGCGCGCGGCGACCTCGGCGTAGCTGGCGGTGGCGCCCGGCGGGATGTCGCGCAGCGCCCGCCAGACCCGCTGCTGGAAGGCGGTGCCGCGCACGTCCAGGGGCAGGTCCAGTCCGATGGCGGGGGCTTCGACGAATCCCACCACCTGGGCGACCAGCCGTTCGAAGCCGGCGTCGCCGCCGATCAGTTCGGCCCGGGGGAACTGGTCCTGCAGATCCCGCACCAGCCGGTCGGGATCGTCGCCCAGCAGGATGGCGCACAGGCCGAGCCGGCTCTGCGCGACCAGGATGGCGCCCAGCGCGCATTGGCCGACCGCGAAGCGGATCACGGCGCCGGCGCCTCCGGCGCGGTAGTCCCGGGCGCGCATGCCCAGCACCTGTCCGGCGGTCTCGTAGTAGCGGCTGCTGGCGTTGAAACCGGCGTCGTAGATCGCGTCCGTGACCGAGTTGCCTGCGGTGTCCAGCGCCTCGCGCAGGCGGCGCGCGCGAAACGCGTCGGCGTAGGCTTTCGGGGTCAGGCCCGTCGCGGCCTTGAAGACGCGGTGGAAGTGCCAGGGGCTCAGGCCCGCCAGCGCGGCCAGATCGTCCAGCGATGGCGGTGTCGTGGACGATTCGATGGCGCGGCAGGCCTGCGCCACGAGGTCGGCGTGCCGGGTCTGCGCGTCGGCGCGGGGCGTTCGGGCCGGGGCCCGGGGCGTGCCGTCGGCGCCGGACTCGGTGTCGGATGCGTCCGGAGCGAGGGAAAGGGCGTTCATGGCATGGTCCTGGTGTTTCATGATGCCTGTCAGCTTAGGCGGGATCGGCGCCGCGGACACTCCGTTTCTTGCGGTGGCGGCGGGGGCGCCGGGATCGGTGCCGCCGATGCGGCCTTCAGCCCGCCTTGCGGAAAGTGAGATTGATGCGCCGGCCGCCCAGCAGCGGATGCGCGTGTTCGCCCAGGGGCAGGATTCCATGGTAGCGCAGCCGGTCCTCGCCGCCCCAGACGGCGATGTCGCCATGATGGAGCGGGACCCGGGCCGCCTTGTCGGCGCGCGCGTGGCCGCCGAACAGGAAGGTGGCGCTCATGCCCAGCGAGACGGAGACGATGGGCGCCTCGAAGTCGCGCTCGTTCCGGTCCTGGTGCAGGGACATCCGGGCGCCGGGCAGGTAGCGGTTGATCAGGCAGGCGTCGGGGGCGAAGTCCCCGAATCCGGCCGTCGCGGCGGCCTCGCGCGCCAGGAGGAGGAACACCTCGGGCATCGGCGGCCAGGCCCGGCCGGTTTCTGGGTCGACGGGGCTGTAACGGTAGCCCCGCCGGTCGCTGGTCCAGCCGAGCGCGCCGCAGTTGCCCAGGGCGGCGGACATCGTGAAGCCGCCCGGCGTCTTCATGTGGCGCAAGGGCGCGGCGGCCTCGATGTCGGCCAGGGCCGCCAGCAGCGCGTCGACATGGGGCAGGGCGAAGCCGCGCAGCACCCAGGCCCGCGGGCCCAGGCGCGTGCGCCGGCCGGGGTCGAGGTCGCCGAACAGGTCGGGAGTCGTCATGGAACGATCTTAGCGCGGTCGTTCCGGGGCGGCGTGTATGCCGGGTGGGGAATTCAGGCCGCCGACGAGGGCGTGGCGTCCTCGGCGCGCGCGGCCGTGTCCGTGGTCTGCAGGCGATTGCTGTCGGCGAAGTCGCAGGCGAATTTCCAGGCCAGCGGCTCCAGCTGGCGCAGGCGGTGGTCGATCATCACGCAGGGCAGGCCGTCGAGGGTGCGCGGCATGGCGTAGGGCGAGTAGGACAGGGGGTTGGCGACGGAACCGGCCGGCCGGAAATGGGACAGAACCCCGGCCAGGCGCTCGGCCCAGTCGCTGGGACGAAACCGCTGGCCCTCCAGGGTCTTGCCGTGGATGATCAGATGCTGGACAGGGTCGCTCATGTGGTGGTTCCAAAGAGGGGACACGTCCCTGGATAAAGGCCGTGCGACATCCCCTTCGCCGCGCATTGTATCCGATCGAGGTTTTGCGCGCGTCCCGGGCACACGGTAATATGATCGTTTTACTCAGGGTTTGACATGTCTGCCGCCAATCCGACCGGGCCTTTGCGTCATTTTCTGCAGTTGCGTGATTTTTCCGAGGACGAGATTCTCTACGTCATCGACCGGGCGCGCCTCATCAAGGACAAGTTCAAACGCTACCTGCCGCACCACACGCTGCACGACCGCAACCTGGCCATGGTGTTCGAAAAGGCCAGCACCCGCACCCGGGTGTCGTTCGAGGCCGGCATGTACCAGCTGGGCGGTTCGGTCATCTATCTGACCACCGAAGGCTCCCAGCTCGGCCGCGCGGAACCCATCGAGGACACCGCCCGCGTGGTGTCGCGCATGGTCGACCTGGTGATGATCCGCACCTTCGAACAGACGCGCATCGAACGCTTCGCCGCCCATTCGCGGGTCCCGGTCATCAACGGCCTGACCAACGAATACCATCCCTGCCAGATCCTGGCCGACATCCTGACCTTCATCGAGCATCGCGGCCCGATTCGCGGCAAGACCGTCGCCTGGATCGGCGATGCCAACAACATGTCCTACACCTGGCTGCAGGCGGCCGAATTGCTGGGCTTCACCCTGCACGTGTCGGCGCCCGCCGGCTACCGCCTGGACCCGCTGCGCGTGGGCAGCCAGCCGGCATCCGTCCTGCGCGAATTCGACGACCCCCTGGAAGCCTGCAAGGGCGCCGACCTGGTCACGACCGACGTCTGGACCAGCATGGGCTACGAAGCCGAAAACGAGGCCCGGCGCCTGGCCTTCGCCGACTGGTGCGTGGACGCCCGCATGATGGCGGCCGCCAATGCCGATGCGGTGTTCATGCATTGCCTGCCGGCGCACCGGGGCGAGGAAGTCACCGGCGAGGTCATCGACGGTCCGCAGAGCGTGGTCTGGGACGAGGCCGAAAACCGCCTGCATGTACAGAAGGCGCTGATGGAGTTCCTGCTGCTGGGTAGATTAGGCGCCTGAGCTCGCATCATGCAAAGCAAAAAAGGACGCCGAAGCGTCCTTTTTTCTGGCGCAAGCCCCCGGGGCTTGGATCAGGCCAGGGCCTTGATCGCGGCCGACAGGCGGCTCTTGTGGCGGGCGGCCTTGTTCTTGTGGATGATCTGCTTGTCGGCGACGCGGTCGATGACGGCGCTGGCCTTGCGGAAGACTTCGTTGGCGGCGCTCTGGTCGCCCGCTTCGATGGCCTGGCGCACGCGCTTGATGGCGGTACGCAGCATCGAACGCATGCTGGCGTTGTGTTTGTTGTGAGCGACAGC
>CBFGXR010000164.1:0-5144 GCA_965652675.1 uncultured Castellaniella sp. | reverse complement strand
CGTCGGAGGACTGGATGCGGAACTTCAGGCCCTTGACGTCCTCGGGGCGGGTGAGCTTGTCCTTGTTGGTGGACAACTGCTTGAGACCGTTGTGCCAGTAGGCCAGGCCCTTGATGCCCTTGGATTTCATCGAATCCAGCAGTTCCTGGCCCTTGGGGCTGGCCTGGAAGCGGTCCAGGGCCGCCATGTCGTCGAACATGAAGGGCAGGTCGAAGATCTGGATCTTCTTGGTGTAGCGGTCGAACTTCGCCAGGGACGGGGCGATGATCTGCACGTCGCCCAGCAGCAGGGCTTCCATTTCCTTGCCGTCGCCGAAGAGCTGGGAGTTCGAGAACACCTGGACCTCGACCTTGCCCGGCAGGGCGGCCTCGGCCAGTTCCTTGAATTTGAGCGCGCCCTGGCCCTTGGGCGTGTTTTCGGCGACGACGTGGCTGAACTTGACGACGATGGGAGCGGCGTGGGCGGTGGCGGCAGCCAGGCCCAGGGTCAGGGACAGGCCGACGGCGGCGGCGATGCGGGTGGTCGCGAATTTCATTGAGGAGGTCTCCGGGGTTGAGGCGCGCCATGCGGGAAATCCATGGCGTCCGGCTGACAATCTGCTGACTGAACGGCAGTTGAACGTGCGGAGTATAGGCAAAAACCGGCGGCCCCGTCGACACGGGCAAACCACTAGAAATGACCCTGGCGGCGGGTCGGGTCCAGACGGTTTTTCAGGCGCCGCCGTCGAGCCGGACGCAGTCGGCGGCCAGTTCGTCCAGGGTGGTGTAGTCGAGCAGGCGGGCGGCCATCGGAAGCAGTTCCACGTCGGGGGGGGCCAGCCAGGCTTGATAGTCGCCGGTCCAGGCGGCGAGGGCATCGCCGGTGGCCGGGGCGGCGTTCCCGTCCAGGGCGGGGCGGACCGCCTGGCGCCAGCGCCGGTCCAGGTCGGCCCGGTCCCGGGCCAGGCCGCCGGTCATGCCCTGCAGGCAGACGGCATCGGAGCCCGCCATGGCCTCGATCAGCGCGGGGAACAGGCGCTGTTCCAGGATGTCGTCGGCGATGCGCGCCGGGCCGTCGAGCCAGGCGGCGAGGGCGGCCGGGGCGACAGCGGGGCCGGCGGCGGCCGCCTGGAGGCGTCGGCGGGTTTCGGCGTGGACGGCCAGCAGCCGGGCGATCGGGTCCGGGGAGGACTGGGGGGACATGGGGACTCCTGGGTGAGGACGTCCTATCGTAGCGCCGCGGCCCGGCTTCGACCCAATCCCGCCTCCTATGTTTATATTTCCATAAGAAATAAAGAAATGGTGAACAAATCGTTGTTGCTCATTAAAGTGGATCGTTAAAGTATCGAACATTATTAAACCGATCCCTTTCCAGCGATTTTCCGCATATGAATCTCTCCTTCAGACAGGTTGAAAAGCACTTCGGCGACCTGCGGGTGGTCGAATGCTTCGAACGCGACATCGCGCCGGGCGAACTGGTGGCGCTGGTCGGTCCGTCGGGCTGCGGCAAGTCCACGCTGCTGCACATGGCCGCGGGCCTGGAAAAGCCCTCGTCCGGCCAGGTGCTGGTCGACGGCCAGCCAGTGCGCAAGCCCGATCCCAGCCGCATGCTGATGTTCCAGGAAAACGCCCTGTATCCCTGGCTGACCCTGGCCCAGAACGTGGCCATGGCCCTGGAACTGCAGAAGGTCGGCCGGGCCGAGGCCCAGCGCCAGGCGCGGCTGTGGCTCGACAAGGTGAAGCTCAAGGGCTTCGAGGACTATTTCCCGCACCAGGTCTCGGGCGGCATGCGCCAGCGCTGCGCCCTGGCGCGCGCCTTCATCACGCACCCCGAGGTGCTGCTGCTGGACGAACCCTTCGGCGCGCTGGACGCGCTGACCCGCATGACGCTGCAGGACGCCCTGCGCACCCTGATCCGCGAAACCCGGCCCACGGTGCTGCTGGTGACGCACGACGTGGACGAGGCGCTGTTCCTGGCCGACCGCATTCTGGTCTTCAGCGCCCGGCCGTCGCGCGTGCTGAAGGAATTCCACCTGTCGGATACCGACAAGACCCACGACCTGTCGAACTTCGCCGCCATGCGCCGGGAAATCCTGGGCCTGCTGGGCATCGTCGACGACACCGAACATTCCACTTCCATTCCCGAGGAACTCGCAGCATGAAGCCCAGCCGTTTTCTGATTCCCCTGCTCGCCGCGCTGACGCTGGCGTCCCAGGCGCAGGCCGCCGAACCCTTCAAGGTCGGCTACATCCGCGTCATGGACGACGCCCAGGCCATCGCCGCCTACGAAGGCAAGTTCTACGAAAAACAAGGCCTGGACGTGCAACTGGTCGAGTTCAAGTCGGGCACCGACCTGATCAAGGCCATCGTCGGCGGCCAGCTGGACACCGGCGTGCTGGGCTTCACCAACGCCGCCTCCTGGTCCTCGCGCGGCGCGGACCTGAAGGTCGTCGGCGGCGCGCAGCGTGGCTTCCACGCGCTGGTGGTGCGTGAAGACGCGGGCATCAAGGACGTGGCCGGCCTGAAGGGCCACACCCTGGCCTCGCAGAAAGAGGGCAGCACGGCCGATACGGTGCTGCGCGGCGTGGTGCTGAAGAACGCCGGCCTGGCGCCCGAGGACGTGTCGATCATGGGCGTGAGCCCGCAGGTGGCCGTGCAGTCCCTGGTCGGCAAGCGCGTGGACGCGGCCTTCCTGTTCGAACCCCAGGCCAGCATCGCCCAGCTGATCGCGCCGGTGAAGCAGATCTACGAGATCGGCGAAGTCTGGCCCTTCCCCTGCATGGTGACGATCACTTCGGGCGAGACCCTGAAGAACAGGAAGGACCTGGTCTGGAAGTCGCTGGACGCCCAGCGCGAGGCCATCGACCTGCTGCAGAAGAAGCCCGACGAGGCCGCCAAGCTGATCGCCGGCTACTTCATCGCCGAGCCGACCCTGAAGACCCTGCAGCACGGCGACGTGCCGCGCGAGCAGATCATCAGCAAGGCGATCCAGACCCAGACCTTCAGCGCCGCGCTGACGCCGCAGGACCTGTCGCGCATGCAGGAAGTGGCCGACATCATGCAGGCCCAGGGCTCGTTGAAGACCAAGGACGGCAAGCCCTACGAGGTGAAGTCCATCGTCGACCTGGACTGGCAGCACGCCCGCAAGCTTTGATGCGCGGGGCGGCCGGGTGCGATAATGGCGCCCCGCTCCCAGGGCCTTTCACGCGGCCCGTGGCTTGCCGCGGCGCGTGAACAGGCTGAAATCCCGATGGCCGAGCTTGCGCTCGGCCATGCCATGTCCGGAATCCATGAGTAAAAAACGACGCCTTTCCCCCGCCGCGCGCAAGCTGGCCATGCTGATCGCCATCGCCGCCATCCTGCTGTTCTGGCAGATGGCCGCCTGGACCCTGCCGGACTTCCTGATGCCGGGCGTGCCCAAGGTGCTGGAGCGCGTGTGGCACGACATCCAGACCGCCGAGTTCCGCGCCATCCTGGCCGGCAGCATGGGACGGCTGGGCGTCGGCTACGGATTCGCGCTGCTGTTCGGCATCGGCTTCGGCCTGGCCGGAGGCCTGCTGGTCTTCTTCCGCGAAGTGCTGAAGTCCGCCATCATCGTGCTGCAGTCGATCCCCTCGATCGCCTGGGTGCCGCTGTTCCTGATCCTGATGGGCTTCGGCAACGTGCCCATCATTGTGGTGATCGCGCTGGCGGCGTTCTTCCCGGCGGCTCTGTCGGTCATGAACGCGACCGAGAGCGTGCTGCAGACCCACGTGTCGGCGGCGCGCGTCATGGGGGCCAATCCCTGGGACATGCTGCGGCGCGTCTACCTGCCCGCGGTCATGCCGGAATTGATCACCGGCGCCCAGCTGGCCTTCGGCAATGCCTGGCGGGCGCTGATCTCGGCCGAGATGCTGATCGGTTTCGGCAAGGGGCTGGGCCGTTCGCTGGCCTATGCGGGCGAAACGGCGGACATGGTGGGCGTGATGGCCAACATCCTGACCATCGCCATCCTGGCCACGCTGATCGACCAGGTGTTCCTGGAAAACATCAAGCGCAAGGTGCTGCGCTATCAATACGTGTGAGGCCCGGCGACCGGCCGGGGCGTGCGAAGCCATGAAGGTCTTTCCGAATCCGTTTTTCCGGCCCGCCCTGCTGGCCGTGCTGGCGGCCGGGGCGCTGACCCTCCCCAGGGCCGGCGTCGCCGCGTCCGTCGCGGATGCGCCGACGTCCGCCGCGGGCGACGGCTGGAGCCTGGGCGTGGCCGAGGTGCCGGCGCCCCGGCCCCCGGGCGCCAAGGTCCGCACCACGGTCCGCATCGAAGTCCTGGCCGGACAGCTCGGGCGGGGCGCCGCGCCCCTGCAGGCGGTGTCCTCGGAGCAGGCCGCGCGCCAGGTCGCCGGCGGCGGGCTGGATGCCTGGGTGGGCGTGTGGTCCGGCGATGATGCGCCGCCGGAGGGCGTACGCGTTTCGCGGCTGGCGTGGTCGGCCGGTCCCATGGCGATCATGCGCACCGACACCGACATCCACGCATGGTCCGACCTGAGCGGCCGGACCGTCTGCCTGAGCGCGGACGGCCGCGTACCCGGCGAACTGTCGGCGCGTTTCGGCGCGATCGAGCAGATCTACGCCTCGGCGGCCGACGCCTTGCTGGCGTTGCGGATCGGCCAGTGCGACGCGGCCGTACAGGACGAGGATTTCATGAAGCAGCTGCTGACGTTTCCCGAGTGGCGGAAATTCTCGGCGCAACTGGCGCCTTATCGGCAGCAGGCGCTGACGCGGCTGGTGCGGGACGATCTGCCCGCGCCCCGCAAGGCGGCCGTGCGTCAGGCGACGTCACCGGAACGGCTGCGGGAACTGGCGCACCAGCAGGCCCGGGACATCGCCTTCGAGGTCTATCTGGACCAGACGGTGCCGGACTGCCACTGAGATTCTTTCGGGAAAGCGCGCGGGCGCCGAAGCGCCGCCTGATGCGGAGGGCGCGGGCCTGGATCGGCGGCGCCGGATGGGAAGAAGCGGGGTCGGAGCAGGCGATCAGTGCCGGCGGCGGGGTGCCGGGGCGGCGCCGGTGCCGGGGCCGCGGTTCAGGTGGCGGAAGGTGATGCGGCCCTTGGTGAGGTCGTAGGGCGACATTTCCAGGGTGACCTGATCGCCCGCCAGGATGCGGATGTGGGGCTTGCGCATCTT
>CBFGXR010000163.1:0-5164 GCA_965652675.1 uncultured Castellaniella sp. | reverse complement strand
AGGCCGGCGGCGGCCAGCACGATGGCGGCGTAATCGCCCCGGTCGAGCTTGGCCAGGCGGGTGTCCAGATTGCCGCGCAGCGGCTTGACGACCAGGCCGGGATAGCGCGCGCGCAGCTGGGCCTCGCGGCGCAGGCTGGAAGTGCCGACGACGGCGCCCGGCGGCAGCTCGTCCAGGGAACCGGCGGTGTTGGACACCAGCGCGTCGCAGGGGTCGGCCCGTTCCAGGATGGTCGACAGGGCGAACGGGGCCGTCAGATCGACCGGCACGTCCTTGAGGGAGTGCACGGCCAGGTCCGCGCGCCCGTCCAGCAGCGCGGTTTCGAGTTCCTTGACGAACAGGCCCTTGCCGCCGACCTTGGACAGGGTCCGGTCCAGGATCTGATCGCCGCGCGTGGTCATTTCCAGCAGGTCGACGCGGCAGCCGGGATGCAGGGCCTGGAGGCGGGCCTGCACGTGGCGGGCCTGCCACAGCGCCAGGCGGCTGGCCCGGGTGGCGATCACAAGGGTTTGGGGAGCCGGAGCGTCGGTCATGCGGTGTACCTCGAGAGCAGCAGGCGAAGCAGCAGGCCCAGCGCGGCCAGGATGGCCAGGCCCTGCAGCAGGGTGGGACGTTTCAGTTTCATGGTGCGGTCCGTGCGGCCGCCGCGCGGCGGCCCAGCCAGGTGCCCAGCCCGATGACGAGCAGGGCTCCGGCGATTTCGGCGATCAGGCGGACCGGGCCGTGGACGGTGTCCAGCCAGGGCGCCAGGACGATGTCGGTGACCAGCATTCCGCCGGCGATCCAGCCCAGCAGGCCGGCGCCCAGCGTCACCACCAGCGGATAGCGGTCGATCAGCTTCAGCACCAGGGTGCTGCCCCAGACGATGATGGGCACGCTCAGCAGCAGGCCGAAGATGACGTAGGCCAGGCGATGGTCCGCGACGGTGTTCTGGGCCGCGCCGGCGATGGCGATGACGTTGTCCAGGCTCATGACGAAATCGGCGATGATGATGGTGCGCACGGCCGCCCAGACGGAACCGGCCCCCTGGATCCCGTCGTGCGCGTCGTCGTCGGGCAGCAGCAGCTTGACGCCGATCCAGAGCAGCAGCAGCGCGCCGACGATCTTCAGGCCGGGGAACGCCAGCAGCGTCAGCGCGAAGGCGATCAGGGCCACCCGCAGGACGATGGCGCCCGCCGTGCCCCACAGAATGCCCTGCAGGCGCCGGCGGCGTTCCAGCCGGCGGCAGGCCAGCGCGATGACGACGGCGTTGTCGCCGCCCAGCAGGATGTCGATCAGGACGATCTGGAAGACCGCGCCCCAATGCATCTGTCCGAGCCATTCGATCATGCCGGGCCCGCCTCCTGGTCAATAGTCCAAAGCTGGAAATAGAAAAGGCCCCCACGCCGGGGGCCTGGACGATCGGCGCGGGGGATCGAACCGCCCGCGCCGGTCTTCAATTACAGCACGGTTTTGAGCAGCTTGCCCATTTCCGAGGGATTGCGCGTGGTGCGGATCCCGCAGGCTTCCATGATTTCGAGCTTGGCGTCGGCCGTGTCGGCGCCGCCCGAGATCAGGGCGCCCGCGTGGCCCATGCGCTTGCCCGGAGGCGCGGTGACGCCGGCGATGAAGCCGACCACGGGCTTCTTCATGTTGTCCTTGGCCCACTGCGCGGCGTTGACCTCGTCGGGACCGCCGATTTCACCGATCATGATGACGGCGTCCGTATCCGGATCGTCGTTGAACAGCTTCAGCACGTCGATGTGCTTCAGGCCGTTGATCGGGTCGCCGCCGATGCCGACCGCGCTGGACTGGCCCAGGCCCAGTTCCGTGACTTGCGCCACGGCTTCGTAGGTCAGGGTGCCGGAACGGCTGACGATGCCGATGCGGCCCTTGCGGTGGATGTGGCCCGGCATGATGCCGATCTTGATTTCGTCGGGCGTGATCAGGCCCGGGCAGTTGGGGCCCAGCAGCAGGGTCTTGCGGTTTTCGGCGCGCATGCGGTTGCGGACTTCGAGCATGTCGCGCACGGGGATGCCTTCGGTGATGCAGATGGCCAGGTCCAGGTCGGCCTCGACGGCTTCCCAGATGGCGGCGGCGGCGCCCGCGGGCGGCACGTAGATGACCGACACGGTCGCGCCGGTGGCCTGCTTGGCGTCCTTCACGGAGGCGTAGATGGGAATGCCCTCGAAGTCCTCGCCGGCCTTCTTCGGGTGCACGCCGGCCACGAAGGCGGCGCGGCCGTTGGCGTAGTCGCGGCACATGCGGGTGTGGAACTGGCCGGTCTTGCCGGTGATCCCCTGGGTGATAACCTTGGTGTCCTTGTTGATCAGAATCGACATGTTCTTTTCCCTGTGATGCTTATTTCGCGGCGGCGACAGCGGCGGTCGCGGCTTCGGCCATGGTATCGGCGCTGATGATGGGCAGGCCCGAGGCCGCCAGCATCTGCTTGCCCTGTTCTTCGTTGGTGCCCTTCATGCGCACGACCAGCGGCACGTTCAGGTTGACGGCCTTGCAGGCGGCGATGACGCCTTCGGCGATCACGTCGCAGCGCATGATGCCGCCGAAGATGTTGACCAGGATGGCCTTCACGCCGTCGTTCTTGAGCATGATCTTGAAGGCTTCGGTGACCTTTTCCGCCGTGGCGCCGCCGCCGACGTCCAGGAAGTTGGCCGGCTCGCCGCCGAACAGCTTGATGGTGTCCATCGTGGCCATGGCCAGGCCGGCGCCGTTGACCAGGCAGCCGATGTTGCCGTCGAGCTGGATGTAGGCCAGGTCGAACTTGCTGGCTTCGATTTCGGCGGGATCTTCCTCGTCCAGATCGCGGTAGGCGACGATCTCGGGGTGGCGGAACAGCGCGTTGGAATCGAAGTTGAACTTCGCGTCCAGGGCGACGATGTTGCCCTTGCTGTCGCGGTTCAGGGGGTTGATTTCGACCAGCGAGGCATCGGTTTCCATGTAGCAGGTGTAGAGCTTCTGGCACACGTCGATGAACTGGTCCACGGAATCGGCCGGCATGGCGACGCCCTGGGCCAGCTTTTCGCCGTCGGCCCGCGTGAAGCCCTGCAGGGGATCGATCATCACGGTGATGATCTTTTCGGGGGTGGAATGGGCGACTTCCTCGATGTCCATGCCGCCTTCGCTGGACGCGATGAAGGCCACTTTCTGCGTGGCGCGGTCGGTCACGGCGGACAGGTAGTATTCCTTCTGGATGTCGGCGCCGTCTTCGATGTACAGGCGGCGGACCTTCTGGCCTTCGGGGCCGGTCTGGTGCGTGACCAGCTGCATGCCCAGGATCTGGCCGGCCAGGGTGCGGACATCGTCCAGCGACTTGGCGACCTTCACGCCGCCGCCCTTGCCGCGCCCGCCGGCGTGGATCTGCGCCTTGACGACCCAGACAGGACCCCCCAGTTTTTCGGCTGCCGCCACGGCCTCTTCGACCGAGAACGCGGGAATGCCGCGCGGGACAGTCACGCCAAACTTCTTCAGCAATTCCTTGCCTTGATATTCGTGAATTTTCATGAGTTACCTGTCAGTGAGAAAAAAGAAAGTCGCCGGTCCGCCGCTTCGACGGATCGACCCGGGGTCGCGGTCCCGCCAGCGATCCGGAGGATGCTAGCGTTCATCGGAATGCGCCTCGGCGGGGACATACCAGGGGGAATAATGGGTACGCACCACGGGGCCGTCCACCCGCAGGGCATGGCAGCCGTCCAGCTGGAACGGCCGTTCGCCGGCGTCGGCGGCGGCATGCTGCAGACGGCCGGCCATGGTCTGGACCGCCACGGTGGGCAGTACATTGGTCAGTTCCGTGACGTGGGTGCAGCCGGCCGTGCGGCCGAAGCGCTCGCGCACGTGCTTGCGGAACTGGTTGAGCAGGTTCAGGCCGACCAGGTGGCGGTATTCCGGCGCGATGGCGCCGCAGAATTCGCCGTAGGGCGCGGCCTCGTAGGCGGCTTCGGCCGCCGTGATGGTGAACCGGTCGTCGATGGTGATGCGCAGGCGCATGTGGTGCACCGGCGCGCCCGCGGGATGCACGCCGCCCCCGCGGATCGGAAAATCGTAGGCCTTGGTGTCGACGAGTTCGGCTTCCATGTCCCATAGCCCGTCATCCCGGGCATAGGATTCGACGCGGATGGAGCGCGTGTGGACGGGACGGCGCGGACACGCCGGATCGGACAAGGGCATGGAGACGGAAAGGCCGGATTCGAAAGGCCGGGATTCGTAAAACCTTTCAATTATATACCGTGTATAAGCCCCCGATTATATCGAGGGCCCGCACCCCGCCGACTCCGGGCGGGACGCGGCGGACCCGGGGCCGCCGCGTCCGCATCCGCTCAGGCCGCGGCGCGCAGTGTCCGGGCAGCCTGCACCATGGCCTGCAGCGCGGCGCGGGTCTCGGGCCAGCCGCGCGTCTTCAGGCCGCAATCCGGATTCACCCAGAGCCGTTCGGCGGGCAGGCGCCGGGCGGCGCGCCGGACCAGGTCCACCATCCAGTCCTCGCGCGGGACGTTGGGCGAATGGATGTCGTAGACCCCCGGCCCGATGTCGTTCGGATAGGCGAAATCCTCGAACGCCCCCAGCAGCTCCATGTTCGAGCGCGAGGTCTCGATCGTGATCACGTCCGCGTCCATCGCGGCGATCGACTCGATGATGTCGTTGAACTCCGAATAGCACATGTGCGTGTGGATCTGCGTGTCCTCGCGCACCCCGCTGGTGGACAGGCGGAAGCTGTCCACCGCCCAGTCCAGGTAGGCGGCCCAGTCGCCGCGCCGCAGCGGCAGGCCTTCGCGGATGGCGGGCTCGTCGATCTGGATCACGGTCACGCCGGCCTGCTCCAGGTCCTGGACCTCGTCGCGCAGGGCCAGGGCGATCTGGCGGCAGGTCTGCTCGCGCGGCTGGTCGTCGCGCACGAAGGACCACTGCAGGATCGTCACCGGACCGGTGAGCATGCCCTTGACCGGCTTGTCCGTCAGGGACTGCGCATAGGCCGACCAGGCCACGGTCATGGGCGCCAGGCGCGCCACGTCGCCGTAGATCAGGGGCGGCTTGACGCAGCGCGAGCCGTAGCTCTGCACCCAGCCGTAGGCGGTGAAGGCGAAGCCGGCCAGCAGCTCGCCGAAATATTCCACCATGTCGTTGCGTTCGGGTTCGCTGTGCACCAGCACGTCCAGGCCGATTTCCTCCT
>CBFGXR010000162.1:0-5267 GCA_965652675.1 uncultured Castellaniella sp. | reverse complement strand
GGGCGCACTCCAGCGCGGCGCGCATGACGTTGACGTTGCCGATGCACTCGAAGCTGTGGTCCACGCCCCAGCCGGTCATGCCGACGATGACCTGCTGGACGGGTTCGGCGTGGTCCTTGGGGTTGACGCAGTCGGTGGCGCCGAAGACTTTCGCCAGCGCGAACTTGTCGGGGTTGGTGTCCACGGCGATGATGCGCCCGGCCCCCGCCTGGCGCGCGCCCTGGACCACGGCCAGGCCGATGCCGCCCAGGCCGAAGACGGCCACCGTGTCGCCGGGCTGGACCTTGGCGGTGTTGCGCACGGCGCCAATGCCGGTGGTCACGCCGCAGCCCAGCAGGCAGACCTGCTCCGGATTGGCGTTCGGGTCGATCTTCGCCAGCGAGACTTCCGCGACGACGGTGTATTCGCTGAAGGTCGAGCAGCCCATGTAGTGATAGATGGGCTTGCCCTGATAGGAAAAGCGCGTGGTGCCGTCGGGCATCACGCCCTTGCCCTGGGTGGCGCGCACGGCCACACACAGATTGGTCTTGCCCGAGGTGCAGAACAGGCATTCGCCGCATTCGGCGGTGTACAGGGGAATGACGTGATCGCCCGGCGCGACGCTGGTGACGCCCTCGCCGACCTCGACGACGATGCCCGCGCCCTCATGGCCGAGCACGGCCGGGAACACGCCCTCGGGGTCGTCGCCGCTGAGGGTGAAGGCATCGGTGTGGCAGACGCCGGTGTGCGTGATCCGGATCAGGACTTCGCCCTTGCGGGGCGGTTCGACGTCGATCTCGACGATCTGCAGGGGTTTGCCGGCCTCGAAGGCCACGGCGGCGCGGGATTTCATCGGTCAATCTCCAATTCCGCCCCGCCCGGCACAGGCGGGGTTCAGGCCGATTATGGACAGAACCCCGCCGGATGACAAACGCGCTCAGTTCCCCAGCAGCAGCGCGTTCACCCGCTTCACGAACGCCGCCGGATCCTTCAGGGCCGCGCCCTCGGCCAGCATGGCCTGGTCCAGCAGCAGTTCGGCCCAATCGCCGAACGACTCGTCGGGCTGCGCCTCCAGGCGCTTGACCAGGGCGTGCCCCGGGTTCACTTCCAGGATGGGCTTGACCTCGGGGGCGTCCTGACCGGCGGCCTTGAGCATGCGCAGCAGGTGCGGGCTCAGCTCGTGCTCGTCCACGACCACGCAGGCGGGCGAATCCACCAGGCGGGCGGTGGCGCGGACTTCCTTGACGCGTTCGCCCAGGGCGGTCTTCAGGCGCTCGAGGGTGGGCTTGAAGGCCTCGGCGGCCTCGGCCTGCTGCTTCTTTTCCTCCTCGTCGGCCAGGGCGTCCAGGTCCAGGCCGCCCTTGGCGACCGAGGCCAGGGCCTTGCCCTCGAATTCACGCAGATAGGACAGCATCCATTCGTCCACGCGGTCGGACAGCAGCAGGACCTCCAGGCCCTTGCGGCGGAAGACCTCCAGGTGCGGGCTGTGCGCGGCGGCGGCGTAGGAATCGGCGGACAGGTAGTAGATCTTGTCCTGGCCTTCCTTCATGCGGCCGATGTAGTCGGCCAGGGACACGGTCTGCGCCGGGCTGTCGGCGTGGGTCGAGGCGAAGCGCAGCAGGCCGGCGATGCGGTCCTTGTTGGCGGGGTCCTCGCCCGCGCCTTCCTTCAGCACCTGGCCGAACTGGGTCCAGAATTCCGCGTATTCCTCGGGCTTGTCCTTGGCCAGGTCCTCGAGCAGGCCCAGGATGCGCTTGGCGGAGCCTTCGCGGATGGCGCGCACGTCGCGGCTTTCCTGCAGGATTTCCCGCGAGACGTTCAGCGGCAGGTCGGCGGAATCGACCACGCCGCGCACGAAGCGCAGGTAGGCCGGCAGCAGTTGGTCGGCGTCGTCCATGATGAAGACGCGCTTGACGTACAGCTTCACGCCCCGGCGGGCATCGCGGTCATACAGGTCGAAGGGCGCGCGCTTCGGGACGAACAGCAGCTGGGTGTATTCGCTGCGGCCTTCGACGCGGTTGTGCGTCCAGTCCAGCGGGTCCTCGTAGTCGTGCGAGACGTGCTTGTAGAACTCCTTGTACTGCTCGTCGGTGATGTCGGACTTGGACCGGGTCCACAGCGCGCTGGCCTGGTTGACGGTTTCCCATGCGTCCTTGACGACCTGCTCGGATTTTTCCGCGTCCCACTCTTCCTGCTTCATCTCGATGGGCAGGGAGATGTGGTCGGAATAGCGGCGCAGGACCTCGCGCAGTTTCCAGCTGGACAGGAATTCGTCCTCGTCGGCGCGCAGGGTCAGGGTGACGGACGTGCCGCGCGCCTCGCGGTCGATCGCGGACACGGAGAATTCGCCCTGGCCGTCGGATTCCCAGAGCACGCCCTCGGACGCCGGCAGGCCGGCGCGGCGGCTGCGCACGGCGACCTTTTCGGCGACGATGAAGGACGAATAGAAGCCCACGCCGAACTGGCCGATCAGTTGGGCGTCCTTCTGCTTGTCGCCGGTCAGCTGGGAAAAGAATTCTCGCGTGCCGGACCGGGCGATGGTGCCCAGGTTGGCGATGGCCTCGTCGCGCGACAGGCCGATGCCGTTGTCGGCGATGGTGATGGTGCGGGCGTCCTTGTCGAATTCGACGCGGATGCGCAGGTCGGAATCGCCCTCGAGCAGGTCCGGATGGTCGATGGCCTCGAAGCGCAGCTTGTCGCAGGCGTCGGACGCGTTGGACACGAGTTCGCGCAGGAAGATTTCCTTGTTGCTGTACAGGGAATGGATCATCAGGTGCAGCAACTGCTTGACTTCGGCCTGGAAGCCCAGGGTTTCGGCCGTCTTGGTGTCGGTTTCGCTCATGATTCGGATGGGTTCGAAGGTTCTTGGAGGATTGCGTGACGCCCCGCGGACGGCCCGAAGGTCGGCCGCGGAGCGGACTGCTGAATCAGATGGGGCCGGCGGACGGGGTTTTCAAGACTCGCGCCTACCACGTCGTCGGGTGCCCCATGCGATCCGTTTCGTAGATCTTGTGCTCGCGCAGGCGCCGCAGCAGCCAGACGCCGGCCCGGCCCAGGGCGTGGGCTTTCTGCCAGACCAGGTCGATGCCGACCACCCAGTCGGTGTGCGGGTAGGCCGTCAGGGGCAGTTCTACCAGTTCGCCCGCCTCCAGTTCACGCAGGATGAGCTGGCGCGGCAGCGTGGTCCAGCCCAGGCCGGCGCGCGCCATTTCCAACAGGGCCAGGTAGTTTTCCGCCCGCCAGCACTGGGTGGACTCCAGGTATTCGGTCGAGGGCAGGCGTTCGTTGTGCGCCAGGAACATCAGGCGCCGGTGCCCGCGCAGTTCCGCGAAGTCGATCTTCGGCAGCTTCGCCAGGGGATGATCGTGGCGCACGACGTGCAGCAGGATCAGCTTGCCCATCTGGGCGAAGGCCAGTTCCCGGGGATAGTCCCGCTGCGCGAAGGCGATGCCCAGGGCCACTTCGCCCCGCAGCACCAGGCCGGACACGTCGCCGTCGAAAGCGTGGCGGATGTCCAGGTCCACATAGGGAAAGCGCGCGGCGAAATCCGCCAGCGGCACCGTCAGCGTGTTGTGGGGCGCTTCGATCGCCAGGCGCAGGCGGGTCTCGGTGGCCTCGGACAGGTCCCGCGCATGGGCCTCCAGGTCCAGGCAGCGTTCCAGCACCAGTTCCGCCTGGCGCAGCAGCTTGGCGCCGGCCTCGGTCGGCACCGGCCATTTGCGGCTGCGGTCGAACAGCTCGACGCCCAGGTCGATCTCCAGATTGGAGATCGCCGCGCTGACGGTGGACTGGGTCTTGCCCAGGCGCCGGGCGGCGGCGGAAAACGACCCTGCGCGGACCACGGCGGCGAAGGTCTCCAGTTGATCGAGCGTGTAGCGCATGCGACCTCGATATATCGTTTAAATCGATGGATGATGACTTGTTGCCTATGGTAATCCAAGTAGATCATGGCGCCACGACTTAAAAAATCAAGGAGACACACATGGCCCGGCCAGAATCCGTCCATCCCGTGGATGAAATACTTCCCCTGAAACAGCTCTTCACTTTCGGCCTGCAGCACGTCCTGGTCATGTACGCGGGCGCCGTCGCCGTGCCGCTGATCCAGGGCTGCTCGTTCATCGCCATCGCGCCGATGATCATGATCGGCAAGCAGTACGGCATCAGCCACCTGTTCGGCTCGGTCATCGCCTGCGGCTTCATCACCATCCTGATCGCTCCGGTCTTCAGCCGCCTGCTGAAGTTCTTTCCGCCGGTGGTGATCGGCAGCCTGATCACCATCATCGGCGTCTCCCTGATGCCGGCCGCCGCCATCTGGCTGGGCGGGGGCAACCCGGACGCGGCCGATTTCGGTTCGGTGCCCAATCTGCTGCTGGGCCTGGCGACCATCGCCATCACCCTGTTCATCTACGCCCGCTACCAGGGCTTCGTGGGCAATCTGTCGGTCCTGATCGGCCTGATCGCGGGCACGGCCATCGCCGCCGCCTTCGGCATGACGAGCTTCGGCCACGTGGGCGAGGCCGCCTGGTTCGAGATCAGTCCGCCCTTCGCCTTCGGCATGCCTGAATTCTCGGTGGCGCCGATCCTGATCATGACCCTGGCCATGCTGGTCATCATGGCCGAGACCACCGGCAACGTGCTGGCGATCGGCACCATCGTCGGCCGTCCCTCGTCCCAGGAAACCCTGGGCAACGCCTTCCGGTCGGACGGCCTGTCGACCCTGCTCGGCGGCATGTTCAACAGCTTTCCCTACAACGCCTTCACCCAGAACACCGGCCTGATCGCCCTGTCGAACGTCAAGAGCCGCTACGTCGTGGCCGCCTCGGGCGTGATCATGATGCTCATGGGCATGTTCCCGACGCTGGGCGCGATCATCGCCTCG
This sequence comes from uncultured Castellaniella sp., assembly GCA_965652675.1. Classification (GTDB taxonomy): domain Bacteria; phylum Pseudomonadota; class Gammaproteobacteria; order Burkholderiales; family Burkholderiaceae_B; genus Castellaniella. The sequence goes on along the minus strand of CBFGXR010000162.1, from coordinate 409 downwards.
ATCCCGCGCCCGGTCCTGGGCGGCTGCGCCATCGTGATGTTCGGCATGACCACCGTGGCCGGCATCCAGGAACTGTCCCGCGTGCGGTTCGAAGGCACCCGCAACGGCATCATCGTGGCGGTCTCGGTCAGCATCGGCGTCCTGCCCATGTCCTTTCCCGCCCTCTTCGGCCACGTCGAAGGCCCGCTGCGCCTGATCCTCGACAGCGGCATCTTCCTGGGCGCCATCACGGCCGTCCTGCTGAACGTCCTGCTCAACGGCACGGGCGGGCGGCCGCGCACCGAGGATCGCGGCCAGCCGGCCGAGGCCCCGCAAAGCGCCCTGGAAACCTGAGACCCTCCCACCTCCCCCTTCGGCCGCCGGGAACGCGGCGGCCCCACTCCAAAAAAAGGAACACGCCATGAGCACC
>CBFGXR010000161.1:0-5281 GCA_965652675.1 uncultured Castellaniella sp. | reverse complement strand
GTCTATTCCTGGTTCGTCTCGACCTTCATCTACCGCGAACTGAGCCCGCGCAGTCTGTACAAGGTCTTCGTCAATTCCGCCAAGGTGTCCGCCATCATCATGCTGCTGGTGGCCGCCGCGATGGTGGCCGCCTGGCTGATCACCGTGGCCGGACTGCCCGACCGCATGGTGGACCTGCTGGAACCCCTGATCGGCGAACCCATGCTGCTGATGATCGCCGCCATGGTCCTGGTGGTGCTGGTCGGCACGGCCATGGACATGACGCCCACCATCCTGATCCTGACGCCCGTGATGATGCCCGCCATCGAGGCGGCCGGCATCGACCCGGTGTATTTCGGCGTGCTGTTCATCATCAACAATGCCATCGGCCTGATCACGCCGCCGGTCGGCACCGTGCTGAACACGGTCGCCGGCGTCGGCCGCCTCAGCATGGACGACGTCACGCGCGGCGCCCTGCCGTTCCTGCTCGCGCAACTGGCCGTCCTGTTCCTGTTCGTGCTGTTCCCCAGTCTGGTGCTCGTTCCCGCGCACTGGTTCTATTGATTCCCTGAAAATACCAGGAGACAACCATGAAACGCTTCATTCTTTCCTCCCTCGCGGCTCTGAGCTTCGGCCTGGCCACCCTGGGCGTCAGCCACGCGGCCGACATCGGCGAACACACCATCAAGTTCGCCGGGGCGAACGCCAAGGGCCATCCCCAGGTCATGGGCATGCAGAAATTCGCCGAACTGGTGGCCCAGAAATCCGGCAACAAGATCCGCGTGCGCCTGTTCCCGGGCGGCGTGCTGGGCGGCGACCTGGAAACCGTGTCGGCCCTGCAGGGCGGCACCGTTGAAATGATGGTGCTGAACTCCGGCATCCTGCAGGCGCAGGTCAAGGACTTCGCGGTCTATGACTTTCCCTTCCTGTTCAACAGCGACAAGGAAGTCGACGCGCTGGTGGACGGCGATTTCGGCAAGTCGCTGCACAAGAAGCTGGCGGACAAGGGGCTGGTGGGCCTGGCCTATTTCGACCTGGGCTTCCGCAACATCACCAATTCCAAGCACCCGATCACCAAGCCCGAAGACATCGCCGGCCTGAAACTGCGCGTGATCCAGTCGCCGATCTACGTGGACCTGTTCTCGGCCCTGGGCGCCAACCCCACGCCGCTGGCCTTCACCGAGCTGTACAACGCCCTGGAATCCAAGGCCGTCGACGGCCAGGAAAACCCGTTCACGGTCATCCTGAGCTCCAAGTTCGACGAGGTGCAGAAATACTTGACCATCACGCGCCACATCTACAACCCGCAATCCGTGATCGTCAGCAAGAAGTTCTGGGACACGCTGAATCCCGACGAACAGAAGCTGATCCAGGAAGCCATCGACGAAGCCGCGGTCTATCAGCGCAAGGTGTCCCGCGAGGCGGCCCTGACGGCCCTGGAAGCCCTGAAGCGGCACGGCATGCAAGTCAACGAACTGTCGCCCGAGGTCATGGATCAGCTGCGCGCCAAGGTCAAACCGGTGATTGACAAATATACTCAGGAAGTCGGCGAAGACACCGTCAAGTCGATGTACGCGGAAATCGACAAGGCCCGGAAGCAGTAATCGCATCCGGCGCGGGCTGTCCGCAGCCCGCGCCGTTCGCCGACCCGGACCGCTCAACCTCACAGGAAGCGTCGTATGAAAATCCTCATGCTGCATGGCATCAACCACAATATGTTCGGCAAGCGCGACCCCAAGCAATACGGGACGATCACGCTGGAACAGATCGACGCGCAACTGGCCGGCCTGGCCAAGGAACTGGGCGTCACGATCGAGAGCTACCAGACCAACTGCGAAGGCGCGATGTGCGAACGCATCCACCAGGCCTACCAGGACGGCGTGGACGCCGTCCTGATCAACGCCGGCGCCTGGACGCACTACAGCTACGGCCTGCGCGACGCCCTGGCGATCCTGACCGTGCCCGTCGTCGAACTGCACATGTCCAACATCCACGCTCGCGAGGAATTCCGCCACAAGTCGGTCTTCGCGGAAATCGCCCTGGGTCAGATCTGCGGCTTCGGGGTCGACAGCTACCTGCTGGCCCTGCGCGCGGCCGTGTCCGCCGCCCGGGCGAAACAGGCCTGAACCCGGACCGCGTCCCGGCGACGAGCCGGGCCCGAACGACGAAAGGGGCGCCTCGCGGCGCCCCTCGTCTTTTCCGCGGAAAACGCGGTGCCTCAGGCCTCCAGCCCGGCGACGGCGGTCTCCTGGTGCAGCACTCCGTCGCGCATCATGGCCTCGATCTCGGCGGCGCCGAAGCCCAGTTCCTCGGCGATCTTCCGGTTGTGCTGGCCCATGAGCGGCGCCGGTTCGCGGATCGTCGTGTCGCAGCCCGAGAAACGGAACGGCGTGTTGAGCAGATCGACCTCGCCCACCACCGGATGGCGCTGACGCACCACCATGCCGCGCGCCGCGATCTGCGGATCGCGCAGCACCTCGCCGATGTCCTGCACCTTGGCGCACGGCACGTCGGCGGCGTCCAGCGCTTCCAAGCACTGCGCGACCGTGCGTGCCCCGACCCAGGCGCGCACCACGGGCAGGATCTCGAGCCGGTTGGCGTTGCGGCCCTGCGCCGTGTGGAACCGCGTATCGGCCGCGAAGGACTCTCCGCCGACCAGCAGCGCCAGACGCTTCCAGCTCGCCTCGATCTGCGCGGCAATGACCAGATGGCCGTCACTGGCCGTGAACACGCCGTAAAGGGTGGAATCGGGCAGGTCGTGGCCGGTCTGTTCGGGGACCACCTGGCCGTTCGACAGGGTGTAGCACTGCCCCGCGTATTCGTGCATGGACACCAGGCAGTCATACAGCGACAGGTCGATGTGCTGGCCCCGGCCGGACTTGACGCGCCCCAGCAGCGCGGCATTGATGGCGGCCACGCCGTGGATGCCGGTGTACATGTCGCCCAGCGCGATGCGCAGCAGCGGCGGCGCTTCTCCCGGCGAACCGACCATGGCCATGATGCCGCTCTTGGCCTCGGCGATCAGCCCGAAGCCGGCGCGATGGGATTCCGGCCCGGTATGGCCGTAGGCGGAGATCGAGCAATAGACCAGGCCCGGGTTCAGCGCCGAGAGCGCGTCGTAGCCCAGCCCGAGCCGGGTCAGCGCGCCGGGGCGGTAGTTCTCGACGAAGACGTCGGCCGTGGCCACCAGTTTTTCCAGCAGATCCCGGCCGCGCGGATCCTTCAGGTTCACGCACAGCCCCTTCTTGCCCATGTTCTGCTGCAGGAAGTAGCCGCTCTGGCCCTGGATGAAAAAGGGGTGCTGCCGCCCGGCGTCGCCTTCGGTGGGACGCTCGACCTTGATCACCTCGGCGCCCAGGGCGGCCAGGCAGCGCGACAGATAGGGGCCGGCCAGGAAATGGCTGTAGTCGATGACCCGGATGCCTTCCAGGGGGCGTGCTTGCGTCGTCATGGCGGATTTCTCCCGTTCAATGCGTGAAGCCGGGGCGGCAGGGGATCATGAGCCGGTGTTCGCCGCGCTGCACGACCTCGCCATGCTGGTTGCGCAATTCGGCGGGCAGCACCAGGATGCCCCAGCCCGGCCGGCTGCGCGACAGCCGGGCGCCGGCCACGTGGAAGCGCACCCGCACGGTGTCGTTGATCTTGATCGGACCGGTGAAATCCCAGGTCCAGCCCAGCGACATGCCGGGCACGAACCGCAGGTCGGACTGGTTCTTGAGGCCATCGGTCAGGGACAGGCCGAGCAGCCCGTGGGCCACGCGCGTGCCGAAAGGCGTCGTGCGGGCATAGGCTTCGTCGGTGTGGACCGGGGTGTAATCGCCGGTCAGATCGGCAAACGTGTCGATGTGGGCCTCGGTCACGGTCAACTGGGGCGAAATGCCCCGGGCGCCGATCTCGACCTCGTCGAAATAGAGTTCCTTCATGGGTTCCTAGCAGTCAAACAATTCGAGCGCGACGCCGTCCGGCGTGCGCAGCCAGTTCGGCCCCTGCGGCAGGGCAGTCACGGCCCAGTCCGCGGCCCGCGCGAGCGCCGCCTCCAGGCCTCGCACGCGGATCGCGACATGGGCGATCCAGGGCTGCGCCGGCGCGTCCTCCACGGCCATGCCGGGCGAGGCGATGAGCTGGACGCCGCCTTCCAGCCAGACCTGGCGCGGCGCCTCGCGCGGGCCGTCGGCCTCGCGCACCGGCATGTCCAGGACCTCTTCGAAGAAACGGATGTTCCAGTCGATATCCCGAACCCGCACGGCGACGTGGTCGACGCCGGACGGACGTGACGGCGCGGTCCTGCCCAGCATGGCTTCGATGCCTTTCACGCAGGCGACCAGGGTGCGGTTGACCGGGGTCTCGATGCCGAGCCGCGCGCCCCGGTCGACCACGGCGCCATTGACGAAGTCGACCTCGGTCACGCTGCCCTTGTCCAGGCTCTGCAGCATCGAAGTCCGGAAATCCACCGGCAGGCCGGCGCCCGCCTTGCGCCAGGCTTCGTAAGGATCGGTGAAGGACAGGCGCACGCCGCTGGCATGGGCGACCTCCATCGCCTCGCGCACCGCCGCCACACCCACGGCCTCGAGGGGTCCGCACCCATACAGGTCGCCGTAGGGCATGCGCGAGATGGCGGTGACCGCGCCCGTGGCCACATTGATCAGGAGCTTGTCCCAGATCGTGCCCATGATGTTGTCGCTGATCTCGATCAGCATGTCCGCGCGCTCGAATTCGCGGGCGACCGCGCGCACGCGATCGGTGACCCGGCCGTCGAGCTCGCCGATCACGGTTTCCTTGCCGCGCACCCCGTGGATGATATGGCCCGGACCCAGCAGCGTGCCGCCGACGTAGGTCTTGCCGGCCAGCACACGCTCACGGCCCACGTATTCCGCCAGGACGTCCTCGTGGCCCAGGCCGTTCTGCAGGGACAGCACCAGGGTATGCGGCGCCAGCAGCGGCCCGGCCTGATCCATGGCCTCGCGCGTATGAAAAGACTTCACCAGCAGGATGACCAGGTCCACCGGCCCGACCCGCACGGCCGACGTCGCCGCCTGGATGCGCACCCGGCGTTCGCCATCGTGATCACGCAGACGCAGACCGTCCGCATTGATGGCGTCGACGTGCGCGGCGTTGCGGTTGATCAGCGCCACGTCGGCGCCGCCCTCGGCCAGGCCGGCGCCAATGGCGCAGCCCAGGGCGCCCGCGCCCAATATGCAGATTCGCATGGGGAAACTCTCCTTGATGCCTCACCGATCTTCGGATTCATTCTAGACAGGCACGAATCTAAGTTAAATGCAATAATTGCAATGTCGATCATTGA
>CBFGXR010000160.1:0-5286 GCA_965652675.1 uncultured Castellaniella sp. | reverse complement strand
CCCCTTCGTGGCGCGCACGGCCGGCATCCTGGGTGTGGACGCCCGTTTCGACGCCCATGCCACGCCCCGCCAGCATTGGCTGGCCGAAGTCTGCCGCTGGACCTGGCGGGTCAAGCTGCTGACCGGCTTCGAGACCGAACTGATCGGACGGCTGCGGGAAACGGCCGAGGCCGAAGCCATCCGCGTGTTCGCCGCCAACCTGAAGGACCTGCTGCTGGCCGCGCCCGCCGGCCCCAAGACCGTGCTGGGCCTGGATCCCGGCATCCGCACGGGCGTCAAGGTCGCCGCCATCGACGCCACCGGCAAGCTGCTCGAAACCGCCACGATCTACCCCTTCGAACCGCGCCGCGACGTGGAAGGCAGCCTGCGGACCCTGGCCGCCCTGGTCGCGCGCCACAAGATCGACCTGGTGGCCATCGGCAACGGCACCGCCTCGCGCGAAACCGAACGCCTGGCCGCCCCGCTGCGCGAACGCCACCCGGAACTGGCCTTCGATCGCGTCGTCGTGTCCGAGGCCGGCGCCTCGGTCTATTCGGCCTCCGAACTGGCGGCCCTGGAATTCCCCGAACTGGACGTCAGCCTGCGCGGCGCGGTCTCCATCGCCCGCCGCCTGCAGGATCCGCTGGCGGAACTGGTGAAGATCGAACCCAAGGCCATCGGCGTGGGCCAGTACCAGCACGACGTCAACCAACGGGAACTGGCCCGCTCCCTGGACGCCGTGGTCGAGGACTGCGTGAACGCCGTCGGCGTGGACGTGAACACGGCCTCGGCGCCGTTGCTGACGCGCGTGTCCGGGCTGAACCAGTCCCTGGCGCGCAACATCGTGCAGTGGCGCGAGGCCAACGGCGCCTTCCGCAACCGCAAGGCGCTGCTCGACGTGCCGCGCTTCGGCGACAAGGCCTTCGAGCAGGCGGCCGGCTTCCTGCGCATTCCGGGGTCCGACAACCCCCTGGACGCCTCGTCCGTGCACCCCGAGGCCTACCCCGTGGTCGAACGGATCCTGGAAAAAATTGGCCGGCCCGCCGCGGCGGTGATGGGCCACGCGGATTCCCTGAAAGGCCTGTCCCCGGCTGATTTCACCGACGAGCGCTTCGGCCTGCCCACGGTGCGCGATATCTTCGCGGAACTGGAAAAGCCGGGCCGCGACCCCCGCCCCGAATTCAAGACGGCGAAATTCAAGGAAGGCATCCAGGACATCAAGGACCTGGCGCCCGGCATGGTCCTGGAAGGCGTGGTCAGCAACGTCGCCAACTTCGGTGCCTTCGTGGACATCGGCGTGCACCAGGACGGCCTGGTGCACGTGTCCGCCCTGGCCGACAAGTTCGTCAAGGATCCGCGCGACGTGGTGCGCGTGGGCCAGACGGTGCAGGTGCGCGTGCTGGAGGTGGACGTGGCGCGCAAGCGCATCGCCCTGAGCATGCGCAAGGACGATCCGGAACCGCGCGCCTCGGCCGGCGCGAGCGGCGCGGGACGGCCGGGCGGACGCCCCGGCCAACGAGGCGGACGCAATGAAAAGCCGGCCGCCGCGCCCCAGGGCGCCATGGCCGAGGCCTTCGCGCGGCTGCGCAGGAACTGAGCCCCCGGCCTCAGGCGGAATCGGGCGGCAGCAGCTCCAGCAACAGGCGGCGGTGGGCCGCCCGCAGCCTGGGCACGACGCCGCGCACGTGCTCGTCGTCCTGCAGCATCATCAGGACGGCCGCCAGCAGGATGGGGGCGTGGATCAGCTGCACCATGTCGGTCAACGCGCTGTCGCGCAGGACGCCTCCCTCGACCGCGCGCCGGATCATGGCCTGCTGGCCCTGGAGCAATCGCAGGTGGTCGGCGCGCCAGTCCTCGATGACCTCCGGGACCCGCGGCCCTTCGGCGATCAGCAGATGCAGCGTGCGGATGAAGCGGTCGTCCCCCAGCCGCGCATAGGCGTTCTCCAGGAAACCGTCCACCAGGGCCGCCAGCGCCGTTCCCGCCGGCCGCGCATCCGCCAGGGACGGCCGGTCGGGCGGCCGTTCGTCGAACAGCAGGTTGGGCAGCAGCATGCGCTGCATCAGCGCCTGGAACACGGCGCTCTTGCTTTCGAAATGCGCGTACAGGCCGCCCTTGGACAGGCCGGCCCGGGCGGCGATGTCGTCCATCCGCGCCGCGCCGAACCCCCGTTCCGAGAATTCATGCAATGCCGCATCCAGGATCTGGTCGCGGCGTTCGTGGGCGGGCAGGCGCCGGTTCCTGGGCGTGCGACGGGCGGCGCCCGGCGGCTGCGGCTGACCGGCGGCATGGGGGGGTGTGGACGGCATTTTCGGCATGACGATTGATTCTGGAAGAAAAGTCCGGCTGGGCAATTGATCTGCATCAGGATCACCCGGCGAATTATCGACTAAAAAGTCGTTAAGGGGGACCGCCATGCCACCATCATCCAACGGCCGCACCATGGACACCCGGGCCGCCGCCCGGGCCACCGATCAATATTTCCACGCCAGCCAGGCGCGCGCGTTCGCGTCGCTCTCGCCCGCCTCGCTCAGCTTGGCGTGGCTGGACTGGGCCCTGCACCTGGCGGCCTCTCCCGGCAAGCGGACCGAACTGCTGCGTCTGGCCGCCGATCATCAGCGCGAACTGGCGCACTACCTGTACGACTGCCTGAAGGCGTCCGGGGATCCGTCCCGGGTCTGCGTCACGCCCCCCGAGACCGACCGCCGCTTCAGCGACCCGGCCTGGTGCCGCTGGCCGTACAACCTGCTGCACCAGGGATTCCTGCTGACCCAGGCCTGGTGGGAAGAAGCCACGTCCGACCTGCACGGCACCGATCCGCATCACATGCGGCAGATCTCGTTCTGGGCACGGCAGTGGCTGGACATGATGTCTCCCGGCAACCAGCTCTGGACGAACCCGGTCGCCCTCGACCGTACGGTCGAGGAAGGCGGGATGAACCTGCTGCGCGGCGGCGGCTACCTGCTGGAGGACATCATTCGCCACCAGGCCGGGATGCCGGTCGCGGGGGCGGACAAATTCCGCGTCGGGCACGACGTGGCCGCCACCCCGGGCAAGGTGGTCCTGCGCAACCGGCTGATCGAGCTGATCCAGTACGCCCCCACGACCGCGACCGTGCGCCCGGAACCGGTCCTGCTGGTGCCGGCCTGGATCATGAAGTACTACATCCTGGACCTGTCGCCGCACAATTCCCTGGTCCGCTTCCTGCGCGACCAGGGCTACACCGTCTACTGCGTCTCCTGGAAGAACCCCACCGACCAGGATGCCGGGCTGGGCATGGACGACTACCTGCGCCACGGGTTCTTCGCCGCCCTGGACGCCATCGGGCGCATCCAGCCGGAACGCCGCGTCCACGCCACCGGCTACTGCCTGGGCGGTACGCTGCTGTCGATCGCGGCCGCCGCCATGGCGCGCGACGACGACGCGCGGCTCGCCAGCGTCAGCCTGTTCACGGCCCAGGTCGATTTCAGCGAACCGGGGGAAATCGGCCTGTTCATCGACGAAGCCCAGGTCCACATGCTCGAAGCCCAGATGGGCCGGCGGGGCTACTTCAGCGCCGACCAGATGGCGGGCGCCTTCCAGATGCTGCGGTCCTACGACCTGCTCTGGTCACGCGTCATCCACGAATACCTGCTGGGCGAACGCCGGCCCATCAACGACCTGATGGCCTGGAACGCCGACACCACCCGCATGCCCGCCCGCATGCATTCGCAGTACCTGCGGCGTCTGTACCTGAACAACGACCTGAGCGCCGGCCGCTACCCCGTGGGCGGGCAGCCCGTGTCGATCGGCGACATCCGCCTGCCGATGTTCGCCGTGGGCACCGTCACCGACCACGTCGCCCCCTGGCGCTCGGTCTACAAGCTGCACCAGTTCTTCCCGGGAGAACTGAGCTTCGTGCTGACCAGCGGCGGCCACAACGCCGGCATCGTCAACGAGCCCGGCCATCCCCGGCGCCAGTACCGCATCCGCGCCCGCCTGCCCGGCGCCCCCTTCCTGCCGCCCGACGAATGGATGGACTCCACCCCCGTCAACGACGGGTCCTGGTGGACCGCCTGGTCGCAATGGCTGGCGGACCGCTCGGGCGCGCCCGTCGCCCCGCCGCCCCTGGGCATCCCCGGCCGCCCGGCCCTGGGCGACGCTCCCGGACGCTACGTGCTGGAAACCTGACCCCCAGAACTCCACGACATGCCAAGCCAAACGAATCCGATTTTCCGCGCCCTGGGCGCCGCCGGCCTGCTGCTGGCCCTGACGGCCTGCGTCGACCTGGCCCCCCGGACCGGGATCCCGCCACTGCCGGTGGCCAACGCCTGGCCGGCCGATACCGGCGCAGAAACCACCCGGGCGCTGGCCGACCTGGACTGGTCCCGCTATTTCCAGGACGCGGAGATGCGCCGGCTGATCGGCCTGGCGCTGGAACACAACCGCGACCTGCGGCTGGCCGTGCTGCGCGTGCGCGAAGCCGAGGCCGCCTACCGCATCCAGCGCTCGGACCTGCTGCCCGCGATCGGCGCCCAGGGCCAGGGCGCCCGCGCCCGCGACATCGCCGCGCCGCTGCCGGACCGGACCGTGGTGCAATCCAAGTACCAGGCCGCCGTCGGCCTGAGCAACTGGGAAATCGATTTCTGGGGCCGCGTCCGCAACCTGAAGGACGCCGCCCTGGATGAATGGCTGGCGACCGACGCCGCCCGTCAGAGCGTGCAGATCGCCCTGATCCGCCAGGTGGCCGACGGCGTGCTGTCGCTGCGCGAACTGGAACAGCGGGCCCTCCTGGCCCGGGACGCGGTCGCCAATCGCCAGCAGTCGCTGGACATCTTCGAACAGCGCCGCAGGATCGGCTCGTCCTCGGAGCTGGAACTCACCCAGGTCCGCACCCTGCTGATCCAGGCCCAGTCGCTCAGCGCCCAGATCGAACAGCAGCGGGCCGCCGCCCGGCACGCGCTGGCCCTGCTGACGGGCACCGATCCCGGGCTCCAGCCCGCCGCCGCCGACAGTCTGGACGCCACCCCGCTGGCGCCCCTGCGGCCCGGCCTGCCGGCCGACGTGCTGCTGGCCCGCCCGGACATCCGCGCCGCCGAATACCGGCTGCGGGCGGCCCACGCCCGGATCGGGGCCGCGCGGGCGGCGTTCCTGCCGCGCATTTCCCTGACCTCGTCCCTGGGCACCGCCAGCACCGAACTGGACGGCCTGTTCGAGAGCGGCAGCCGCGCCTGGATGTTCACCCCCGTCATCGAGGTCCCGATCTTCACGGCGGGCCGGCTGCGGGCCAACCTGGGCGGGCCGAGCCCCTATGGAGGTATCGACTAT
>CBFGXR010000159.1:0-5292 GCA_965652675.1 uncultured Castellaniella sp. | reverse complement strand
CTCGTGAGTGGTGCCCCCAGGTCCGGGCCAGCCCGGCCCGCCCCCCGTGGGGGTCAAGGAAACTTGGGGCGACCCGGCGTTTCCTTGAGCGTCGTCCGCCGCCAGGGTCAGGGTCATGATCCAGGCGTCCTCGCGGCCCCGGACCGCCGGGTAATAGCCGCGCCGCAGCCCGACCTGGGCAAAGCCGTGCCGGTGATAGAAGGCGATGGCGCCTTCGTTGCTGGGGCGGACTTCCAGGGTCAGGGCCGGCAGGCCGGCCTGCCGGCAATGGTCGACGCAGCGGCGCAGCAGCCGCTCGCCCACGCCCTGGCGCTGGGCGTCCGGACGCACCCCGATGACCAGCAGATGCGCCATGTCCGGCGCGTCCATCACCAGCGCGAAGCCGAGCATCGCTCCCATGCGGCGCACCACCCAGCCGCGATAGCCGGCGGCCAGCCCGTCGGCGAAATTCTTCCGGGTCCAGGGGAAGGACTGCACCCGGCCTTCGATGGCGGCGACCTCGTCCACGTCCGTGGCCGTCATGTCGTGCAGGGTCAGGGACGCCGCGTCGATCAGGGGATTGCCCCCCAGGCCGCCGGCGCGCTCGACCGTGGTGTAGGCGACCTTGTCGCGCACGTACGCGGGCGACGCCAGGGCGGCGTCCACCGCCCGCCCTTCCCGCCAGGCCCGTTCCGCCAGCCGGGCGATGGTGCCGGCCTGGGCGTGCGCGCCGTCCGGCGTCGCGGACGCGCGCCGCGCGCCCAGGGCCTCGAGTTCGCGGTCCAGGCCGGGAAAGACGTCGAGCGCATCGCCGTGCGCCGTCCAGCCGCCGCCCGCCCGCATGTCCCAGCCGGCCGACTCATGCGCGGCCCAGGCCGCCACATCGGCGCGCGCCAGCAGGGCCGGCGCCTGCAGCGTGACCCAGCCCCCGCCGCCCGCCCGGTAGGCGGCGGCGTAGACCTCGTTCATGCGCGCGTCCTGCAGCACCACATGGACCCCGGCCGGGTCTTCCCCGGCCCCCTGCAACGCCACCGCGCACAGGGAATCCACCGGCAGCACGGGAACGTCCAAAGCCACGGCCAGGCCCTGGGCGACCCCGCAGGCCACGCGCAGCCCCGTGAACCCGCCCGGCCCCTGGCCGAAGGCGATCGCCGACAGGCCGCGCCGGTCCAGGCTGGCCTGATCCAGCAGGTCCCAGGCCATGGGCAGGATGCGTTCGGCATGCGCGCCGCGGCCCTCGTGCAGGGCCGTGCGCAGTTGCGTCCGCCCGTCCGTCCGCGACAGCAGCGCGACGCCGCACAAAGTGCTTGATGTTTCAAACGCGAGAATGTGAAAATCGTCCATGGCCCGGACATTTTAAAGGAGAGGCCGAAGGGCACCGTTTATTTCCGAAACGAAGACCAAACGCTTATTGTGTAATTTGTTGTGATAAGCGCTGGAACCCCTTTCTCGACCCTGTTACATTTTCCGCATGAACACGCAAACCCAGACCCTCACCCGCAAGATCCTCATCGTCGACGATGATCCCAGGCTGCGCGATCTGCTGCGCCGTTATCTGTCCGAGCAGGGCTTCAACGTCTACGTCGCCGAAGACGCCAAGGAAATGGCCAAGCTCTGGCAGCGGGAACACTTCGACCTCCTGGTGCTGGACCTGATGCTGCCCGGAGAGGACGGCCTGTCCATCTGCCGCCGCCTGCGGGGCAGCCACGACAACACGCCCATCATCATGCTGACCGCCAAGGCCGAGGAAATCGACCGCATCGTCGGCCTGGAAATGGGCGCCGACGACTACCTCACCAAGCCGTTCAACCCGCGCGAACTGCTGGCCCGGGTCAACGCCATCCTGCGCCGCCGCGGCACCGAAGAACACCCCGGCGCGCCCAGCCAGGAAAACGAATCCGTGGAATTCGGCCCCTACGTGCTGAACCTGTCCACCCGCACCCTGACGCGCAACGGCGAAGCCGTGCCCATCACCACCGGCGAATTCTCCGTGCTCAAGGTCTTCGCCCGTCACCCCAAGGTCCCGCTGTCGCGCGACAAGCTCATGGAACTGGCCCGGGGCCGCGAATACGAAGCCTTCGACCGCAGCCTGGACGTCCAGATCTCGCGGCTGCGCAAGCTGATCGAGCCCAACCCCTCCAAGCCAGTCTTCATCCAGACGGTCTGGGGGCTGGGCTACGTCTTCGTGCCCGACGGCGGCCAGTAACCCTCTTCCGGCCTCCGGGCCGCGCGCGTACCATCCGATGACTTTCCTGAGGCGGCTCCGGCACGGCATCCGGCCCCGGCTGCGGCTGGGGCTGTTCAGCCGTTCCTTCCTGCTGATCGCCTTCCTGATGCTGGTCAGCCTGGGCGCGTGGCTGCAGATCGTCTTCAACATCGAGGAAGGCCCCCGGGCCTCCCAGCTGGCGCAGCGGGTCGCCACCACGGTCAGCATCACGCGCTCGGCCCTGGTGTACGCGCCGCCGCCCGTGCGCCCCTCCCTGCTGCTGGACCTGGCCACCCAGGAAAGCCTGCGCGTCCAGCCCCGCGAACGCTCCGACGTACTGGAACCCCTGCCCCACACCGCCTACTGGACCAACGTGTCCGGCGAAATCCGCAACCGCCTGGGCGGCCAGACGGCCATCATGTGGTCCGTGAACCAGGTCCCCGGCATCTGGATCAGCTTCAACATCAACGAGGACCTGTACTGGCTGGTCTTCGACCGCGACCAGTTGCGCCTGACCACCGGCCGCGAATGGCTGGGCTGGGTGGCGGCGTCCCTGATGCTGGCGCTGCTGGGGGCGGCGATCAGCGTGCGCTTCATCAACCAGCCCCTGGCCCAGTTGGCCAAGGTCGCCCAGCAGCTGGCGCGCGGCGAAACGCCCACGCCCCTGCCCGAAAAGGGGCCGGTCGAGATCCGCGACATGAACATCGCCTTCAACCGCATGGCGCGCGACCTGCGGCAGAACGAGGCCGACCGGGAAATCATGCTGGCGGGGATCTCGCACGACCTGCGCACCCCCCTGGCGCGGATCCGCCTGGAAATCGAGATGAGCCACATGACCGACGAGGCCCGCCAGGCCATCGACGAGGATCTGGCCCAGATCAACCACAGCATCGGCCAGTTGATGGAATACGCGCGCCCGGCCGGCCAGGTGCCGGAGGCCGGCGTCGACGTGTCCCGCGCGCTGCGGGACCTGTTCGAACGCGAGCGCAGCCACACCGAATCCCTGGGCGGCCAGCTGGACGCCTCGATCGAATCCGGCCTGCAGGCGCGGATCAGCGCCAACGACCTCAAGCGCATCGTCAGCAACCTGATCGAGAACGCCCGCCGCTATGGCCGCAACGCCAGCGACGGACGCGCCCGCATCAGCCTGATCGCCTACCAGAGCGGCAACCAGCTGACCATCGAAGTCCGGGACCAGGGCGTCGGCATCCCCCAGACCGACATCCAGCGGCTGCTGCGGCCCTTCGCGCGCGGCGAATCCGCCCGCACCGGGGTCAGCGGCGCCGGCCTGGGCCTGTCCATCGTCGAACGCCTGCTCGGCCAGGTGGGCGGGAAATTCACCCTGGCACCCAACACGCCCCAGGGCCTGCTGGCGCGCATCGAGATCCCCAAGGCCAAGCCCCAGGGAAAAGCGTGACGCGGCGCATCCGCGCCGTCCGGAACACGCCCGCGACCGGCGCGGCGGCCCGGTCCATGACGTAGAATGGGGCGACGGTCGCGATGACCGTCCATCATCTCAGGAGCCCCGATGAAAACCATAGGCGACAAGCTCGAGGCCTTCCGCGTCACCGGCGTCAAGCCCGGATTCAATCAGCACGAGGAAAACGGCGTCTCGGCCTTCGAGGACATCACGGAATCGTCCTTCCCCGGCAAATGGAAGGTGATCTACTTCTACCCCAAGGACTTCACCCAGGTCTGCCCCACCGAGATCGTCGGCTTCAACGCCCTGGCCGACGAATTCGAGGAACGCGGCGACGTCGTCATGGGCGGTTCGACCGACAACGAATACGTCAAGCTCGCCTGGCGGCGCGCCAGCCCCGAACTGGGCAAGCTCAACCACTACCAGTTCAGCGACACGGCGGGCGCGCTGGTCGATCCCCTGGGCATCCGCGAAAAATACGAAGGCGTCGCCCTGCGGGCCACCTTCATCGTCGACCCGGACAACATCATCCAGCACGTGTCGGTCAACAATTTCAACGTCGGCCGCAGCCCGGAGGAAACCCTGCGCGTCCTGGACGCGCTGCTGACCGACGGCCTGTGCGCCTGCAACCGCCCGATCGGGGGCGGCACGCTGTAGGGCTTCAGATACGCGCCAGCAGCGCCACGGCGCTGGCCGCGATGCCCTCGCCCCGGCCCAGATAGCCCAGGCCCTCGTTGGTCTTGGCCTTGACGTTGACCATCGCCGGATCGACCCCCAGGTCGCCGGCGATGCAGGCGACCATGGCCGGCGCGTGCGGGGCGATCTTCGGCGCCTGGGCGTGCACCGTGGCGTCCACGTTGACCACGGCCCAGCCCGCCTCGCGCGCCAGGCGCGCGGCCTCGCGCAGGAACAGGCGGCTGTCGGCCCCGGCCCAGCGCGGATCCCGGTCGGAGAAATGGCGGCCGATGTCCCCCAGCCCCGCCGCCCCCAGCACGGCGTCGGTGACCGCGTGCAGCAGCACGTCGGCGTCCGAATGGCCGACCAGGCCCCGGTCGTGGGGGATGCGCACGCCGCCGATGATGAGCGGCCGGCCCTCGGCCAGCACGTGCAGGTCGTGGCCCTGGCCGACGCGGAAAGGAAAGGCAGTTGTCATAGGGCTTGTGCTCCAGTGTCCCGCGCCATGCGGTTTCAGCGGCCGAGGCGAGCCGCCAGGTGATCTTCGAACCAGTCGAAATCTTCCGGCCAGGTCAGCTTGTCGTTGGCCCGCGCGCCGCGCACCAGCAGCGGGGCGCGGCCGGGCGCGCCGGCCAGTTCCACGGCCGAGGCCTCGTCGGTCACCCGGGGATCGCCGGCGCAGGCGTCCAGCGCCGCCCGCAGTTCTCCGGCCCTGAACATCTGCGGCGTCTGCGCCAGCCACAGGCCTTCGCGCGGCAGGGTCCGGGCCACGCGGACGGGATCGCCCGGCGCGTCCCCGGCCTGCTTGACCGTGTCGGTCACCGGCAGGGCCAGCAGCCCGCCCCGGTCGCCCGACAGGCAGGCGTCGATCAGGCGGCCCAGGGCCTCGGCCGGCAGGCCCGGCCGGGCCGCGTCGTGCACCAGCGTCCAGGCCTCGTCCGCCAGGCCGGCGTCGCGCAAGACGGCGCGCACGGTCTCGGCCCGCGTGGGGCCGCCGCAAGGGCGCCAGACC
>CBFGXR010000158.1:0-5303 GCA_965652675.1 uncultured Castellaniella sp. | reverse complement strand
CGTGGCCAGGACGTGCTCGACCTCGGAGGTGCCGATGCCGAAGGCCAGCGCCCCCATGGCACCGTGCGTGCTGGTGTGCGAATCGCCGCAGACCACGGTCATGCCCGGCAGGGTCGCGCCCTGTTCCGGGCCGATGACGTGGACGATGCCCTGGCGGCGGTCGTTCATGCGGAATTCGGTGATGCCGTGGGTCTTGCAGTTCTTGTCCAGGGTATCGACCTGCAGGCGCGAGACCGGGTCCTGGATGCCCTCGCTGCGCGCCGTGGTGGGCACGTTGTGGTCGGCCACGGCCAGGTTGGCGGAGATTCGCCACGGCTTGCGGCCGGCCAGTTCCAGGCCCTCGAAGGCCTGCGGGCTGGTGACTTCGTGGACGAGATGGCGGTCGATGTACAGCAGACAGGTGCCGTCCGGCCCCTGGTGCACCACATGGGCATCCCAGAGCTTGTCGTACAGGGTTTGGGGCATGATCGTGGCCTCGAGAATCGAAGAAATGGGCGCCGTCCGCATGCGGGCGCGGACGCGATGAACCCATTATGCCAGTGTGATTTTCCCGGACAAGGCCAGCGCTTATCCTAGTACTGGATGTACTTGGTACCAGATTGGGAGAAATCGAACTAGCCCTTCTTCCCCTGGTACAGCGGCAGCACGATCTCGGAGGCCTGCTTCAGGTCCTCGATCCGGCTCTGGGACGAGGGGTGCGTGGACAGGATTTCCGGCTGCCCCCCGCCGCCGGCGCGTTCCATCTTCTGCCACAGCGTGATGGCGGCGCGCGGGTCGTAGCCGGCGCGGGCGGCCAGTTCCACCCCCATGCGGTCGGCCTCGGTCTCGTTGGAGCGGCTGTTGGGCAGCGTGAACATGACCTGCGTCAGCGAGGACCCCAAGTCGGCCACGGCCTGGCTGCCGGTGACGGCGGACAGGATCGACAGCCCGACATTGGTCGCCATCTGGCGCGAGACCTGTTCGCGTGCGTGTTCCCGCAGCGCGTGCGAGATCTCATGCCCCAGCACCGCCGCCAGTTCGGCATCCGTGGGCTTGATCTTGTCGAGCAGGCCGGTGTAGACCGCGATCTTGCCGCCCGGCATGCACCAGGCGTTGACCTCGCCGGATTTCAGCAGGTGGATTTCCCAGGCCCAGTGGCGCGCGTCCGGCCGGAACACGCCGACCTGGGCGATGAGCTTGCGGGAGATCGCCTGCACGCGTTTCGTCTGCGCCGCCGGCGTGTCCAGGGCGCCCTGGGCCTTGGCCTGGGCCAGGATCTGGCGGTACTGGGCCTGCGCCTGCTGGTCCAGTTCGGCCTCCGACACCAGGGTGGACATGGTCTGGGTCCGGTTCACGCCCACCAGCCCCGACTGGGTCGTCTGCACCTGGGCGCAGGCCGCCAGC
Organism: uncultured Castellaniella sp.; assembly: GCA_965652675.1. GTDB lineage: Bacteria > Pseudomonadota > Gammaproteobacteria > Burkholderiales > Burkholderiaceae_B > Castellaniella. Next base: position 3,920 of record CBFGXR010000158.1, on the reverse strand, counting down.
AGGGCGGCCAGGCCGATCGCGGAAAGCGTTCTAAGGGCCTGGATCATGATCGCTCCTTTATGCGCACTGCCCCCGGTGGCGCAGCGCATGGTCCATCAGCACGATGGCCAGCAGGGCCTCGGCGATGGGCGTGGCGCGGATCGCCACGCAGGGATCGTGGCGCCCCAGCGTCTGCACCATGACCGGCTCGTTGGCGCGGTTCACGGAGCGGCGCTCGATGCGGATGCTGGAGGTGGGCTTGACCGCCAGCGACACCCGCAGCGGCTGGCCGGAGGAAATCCCCCCCAGCACGCCGCCCGCGTGGTTGCCCATGAAGCCGTCGGGGCCGAGTTCGTCGCCGTGCTCGGAACCGCGCATCGCGACGCAATCGAAGCCCGAACCGATCGACACGCCCTTGACGGCGTTCAGCCCCATCATGGCGTGGGCGATGTCCGCGTCCAGCCGGTCGTAGATGGGTTCGCCCCAGCCGGCTGGCAGGCCTTCGGCCGTGACTTCGATGCGCGCGCCGATGGAGTCGCCGTCATGGCGCAGCTGGTCCATGAAGGCTTCGAGGTCCGGGACGATGCCGGCATTGGGCGCGTAGAAAGGGTTTTGCGGCACGTCGTCCCAGGACACGAAGGGGATCGGAATCGGCCCCAGCTGGCTCATGTAGCCGCGGATGCGCACGCCGTGTTCCTGCATCAGCCATTTGCGCGCCACCGCGCCGGCCGCCACGGTGGGCGCCGTCAGGCGCGCCGAGGAGCGCCCGCCGCCGCGGGGATCGCGCACGCCGTATTTCTTCCAGTAGGCGTAATCGGCGTGGCCGGGGCGGAAGGTGTCGGCGATGTTGCTGTAGTCCTTGCTGCGCGCGTCGGTGTTGCGGATCAGCAGGCCGATGGGCGTGCCGGTGGTGACGCCTTCGAACACGCCCGAGAGGATTTCCACCGTGTCCGGTTCGCGGCGCTGGGTGACGTGGCGCGAGGTGCCGGGCCGGCGCCGGTCGAGTTCGGCCTGGATGTCGGATTCGGACAGGGCCATGCCGGGGGGGCAGCCGTCGATCACGGCGCCGATGGCCGGACCGTGCGACTCGCCGAAATTGGTGACACGAAACAGGGTACCCAGGGTATTGCCGGACATGGAAAGTTCTATGAGGAAAAACCATCGGAGCCTGACCGAAGGCACACGCCGTCGGACCTGCCTGCGTGAGGGATGCTCCGCTCGAGCCTCCCGAGGACCGATTATCGCATCCTTTGACGAGCGTTCCGGAACCCGGCCCCGGCATCCCCGCGCACGGGGAGACGCAGCTGGCGCCCTATGCCGGCGGCATCATCAGGTCCACCGATCGGCAGAACGCATGGGCCCGCAAGGGGCACTGGGCGCAGCCCGCTTTCCCTCGGCACTGCTCCAGCAGGGATTCCAGTCCCCTGACCATCCTGCACAGATCCCGCAGCCGGCCGTGCAGGACGTGGATTTTCTCCTGGACCATATCCTGCACCTGCACGCACTGCACGGCCTGCGGCGATTGCAGCAGCAGGATGATTTCGTCGAGCGAGAAGCCCCAGGCCTGCGCCTGCTTGATGAAGAGGATCCGTTCGACGACATCCTGGGAATAGCGCCGATGGGAACCCGGGGGCTTGGCCGGCACCGCGACGAGGCCGCGGCGCTGGTAGTAGCGGATGGTCTCCACGTTCACGCCGGCGAGTTTCGCGGCACGACCGATGTTCAATGCATCACCTCATGAACTCCTTGACTCCGTACCCGGGTACGGACGTTAGATTGCCCCAGGCAATCAGGAATTCATGAATGCCGCGAACCGACTGCCACCCATGCAGATCGGCTGCGTTCCCACCTTTATTCGATGAACGACTATGTTATCCGTAACAAAACGATTTGACTAGAATCGAAAAATCAAAGGCTACGCCGCATGGAAGAAACAGCACCAGGACAGGAAATCGCAGGATTCCCCTATCCTCTCCCGACCGGCGGCGGCGACCCGGACGCCGCCGGGCAGGATTCGAGTCCGGTCATCCAAGCCACTTTGCGGCATGCCCTGGAACAAGGGGAATTCCGCCTCGCCTACCAGCCCATCGTCGATCTGCGCAACCGCCGGATCGTCGGCGTCGAAGCGCTGATCCGCTGGCCCCAGGCGCTCGTCGGGCCTGACGTCTTCATCCCCATGGCCGAGCGCATCGGCCTGATCCGGGACATCACGAAGCAGGTCTGCCACCTGGCCGCCGGGGATCGCATCACGCAGCGGATCCCGGGGTCCGTCCGCCTGTCGATCAATCTGTCGGCGGCGGACGCGGAAACCATGGAAACCGTCGCGCTGCTCGCGGACCTGTCCCGGGCGCTGGGCGGCCCCGTCCTGAACGTGGAACTGACCGAACGCTGCCTGCTGGCGCCCGGACGCTGCGGCCCCGTGATCCAGGCGATCCGCGCCCAGGGTGTCCAGGTGCACCTGGACGATTTCGGCACCGGCTACGCCAACCTGCAATCCCTGGTCGAACTGGCGCTGGACGGAATCAAGATCGACCATCGCCTGACCCGGTGCGTCGACGACTCCCGCGCCGCCCGGGAAATCATCCGGCACATCGGCCGGCTCGCGGGCACGCTGGGCCTGTCGGTCACGGCCGAAGGCGTCGAAACCGAGACCCAGGCGCGATGGCTGTCGATCCTGGGCATCCGCCGCGCGCAGGGCTGGCTGTTCGGCCGGCCCCGCTACGTCGAGGACTATCCCGCCGCGCGGTCCCTGGCACCGGTGCCCGACCGGCAATGAGGATTCAGGACGAGCAGCTCACCGGCACCGCCGGCTCGTCGGCGGCGGGCGGCCGGGCGTAGGCCTCGAAGCCGGGGCGCTCCGTGTACGGATCCCGCAGCAGAACCATCAGGCGGTCGATCTCCGAGGCGTCGCCCCGCTGCGCGGCCTCGATGGCGCGCTGTGCCAGGTGATTGCGCAGCACGTAGGCGGGGTTGGCCCGGTCCATGGCAGCGCGGCGCGCACCGGCGTCCCCGCCCTGCCGGGTCCGCCGGTCCAGATAGCGGTTCAGCCAGGCGCGCGCCGGTCCGGGATCGGAGAACAAGGCCAGCCAGGGTTCCGCGTCGCGGTCGGCGGCGGCCAGCCGGCGGAAGGCCAGCGTGAAATCGGCCCGCTGCGCGTGCAGCAGGCTCCACCAGTCGTCCTCCAGCGCCGCGTCGTCCGGCCGCCAGGCGTCCAGACCCAGCTTGCGCGCCAGGCCGTCCCGGTAGGCCGCCAGGAATTCGGCCTCGAAGGCCGCCAGGCAGGATTCCAGCGCGGGCGCCTCGCAGCCCAGCACCAGCAGGCTGCCCGCCAGGCGGTACAGATTCCAGCGCGCCACGGCCGGCTGGGCGTTCCAGGCATAGCGCCCCGCCGTGTCGCTGTGGTTGCAGACGTGATTCGCCTGGAAGGCGTCCATGAAACCGTACGGCCCGTAATCCAGCGTCAGGCCCAGGATGGACATGTTGTCGGTGTTCATCACCCCATGGCAGAAGCCCGCGAGCTGCCATTGGGCGATCAGGCGCGCCGTGCGCCGCGTCACCTCGGCCAGGAGCCGGCAGGCCGTGGCGGGCACGTCCGTTTCGCCGCCGGCCGTCTCCCGGCATTCGGGATACCAGTGATCGACGACGTAGTCCAGCAGGGCTTTCTGTTCGTGATGGGAATGGCCCCAATGTTCGAAATGGCCGAAACGCACGAAGCTGGGCGCCAGGCGGGTGACGATGGCGGCGGTCTCGACGGTTTCGCGCACCACCGGATCGTCGGAGACGGCCAGCGCCAGCGCCCGGGTCGTCGGGATGCCCAGGCCGGCCATGGCCTCGCTCGCCAGGTATTCGCGCACGCTGGAACGCAGCACGGCCCAGCCGTCGCCCATGCGGGAATACGGCGTGCGGCCCGAGCCCTTCAGCTGGATTTCCCAGAGACCGCC
>CBFGXR010000157.1:0-5308 GCA_965652675.1 uncultured Castellaniella sp. | reverse complement strand
CCTGGACCTTCGGCGAACTGCCGGAACTGCTGGAGATCCAGCGCGGCGGCCAGTCCCTGATCGGTTATCCGGCGCTGCGCGACCGGGGCGAATCCTGCGATCTGGACGTCTTCGACGATCCCCAGGAAGCCCGGCGCGTGCACGCGGTCGGCCTGCGCCGCCTGTTCCGCCTGGCTCTGCGGGAGCAGGTCCGTTATCTGGAAAAGAACCTGCCGGATCTGACCCGCATGGGCATGCTGTACATGGACCTGGGCACCCAGCAGGCACTGCGCGACCAGTTGATCGACGCGGCGCTGGACCAGGCCTGCCTGATGGAGCCCTGGCCCGCCGACGCGGCGGCCTTCGAGCAGCGCTGCGCCGACGGCCGCGCGCGCCTGGGCCTGCTGGCCCAGGAACGGGCCCGGCTGGCCGGCGTCATCCTGGCCGAGCGTGCCGCCCTGGTCAAGAAACTGCCCCAGGCCCGCCCCTGGCCGCAGGCGCAGCAGGACATCCGCCAGCAGCTCGACGCCCTGGTGGGCCCGGCCTTCGTGCGCGACACGCCGCCGGACCAGCTCGGACACCTGCCGCGCTACCTGAAGGCCGCGCAGATGCGCATCGACAAGCTGCGCGCCGACCCCGCGCGCGACGCCGCCGCGATGGCCGACATCGCCCGGCTGGCCGCGCCCTGGCAGCGGGCGCGGGCGGCGCTCAAGGGCGCGCCCGACGCCAGCCTGGACGCCTTCCGCTGGCAGCTGGAGGAACTGCGCGTGGCGCTCTACGCCCAGACGCTGCGCACGCCCTTCCCGGTCTCGGTCAAGCGCCTGGAAAAGGCCTGGGCCGCCATGCCGCGATAGAAGGATAGATGTGTGCTCCCGTCTTGATTCCGAAATTTACGACATGACATTCCGAAATTTACGGTCTTATGGCGTTGTGGGGGCAGGCCGCTCCCTAAGTACAATCCACCCATGACCTCATCCCCCGACACCCCTCTGTTTGTCCACCTGCGCAGCCACTCCGAGTTTTCCGTGGTGGACGGGATCGCGCGCATCCCCGATCTGATCAGTCGGGCTCAGGCATTCGGCCAGCCGGCCATGGCGATCAGCGACCTGGCCAATCTGTTCGGCTGGATCAAGTTCTACAAGGCGGCCCGCAAGGCCGGCATCAAGCCCATCGCCGGCTGCGACGTCTGGCTGCACAACCCGGCGGACGAGGACAAGCCCTTCCGCGTGCTGTTGCTGGCCTCTTCCCATGACGCCTACCTGGATCTGTGCGAACTGCTGGCGCGCGCCTGGACGGAAAACAGCCAGCGGGGCCGGGCGGAAATGCGCCGCGAATGGCTCTCGGGCAGGAACGGACTGATCGTCCTGTCGGGCGCGCGCGCGGGCGACGTGGGCCAGGCCCTGGAATCCGGCCGCGAAGACGAGGCCCGCCGCCTGGCGCGCCAGTGGGCCGCCGATTTCCCCGATGCGTATTTCGTCGAACTGCAGCGCGCCGGCTTCGACGGCGACGAGGCCTACGTCCAGTCGGCGCTGCGTCTGGCGGCGGACTGCGGCCTGCCGGTGGTGGCCACCCATCCGATCCAGTTCATCGCGCCGTCCGATTTCCGCGCCCACGAGGCCCGCGTCTGCATCGCCGAAGGCGAACTGCTGGGCAACCCGCGCCGCGTCCGGCGCTTCACCGCCGAACAATACATGCCAGACAGCGCCGACATGGCGCGCCGCTTCGCGGACGTGCCCTCGGCCCTGGCCAACGCGGTGCAGATCGCCCGCCGTTGCAACCTGACCCTGACCCTGGGCGAGCCGCAGCTGCCGCTGTTCCCCACGCCGGACGGCGTGTCGCTGGACGACTATCTGGCGCAGCTGGCCAACGAGGGGCTGGCGCGCCGCATGGTCCAGCTGTATCCGGACGCCGACGAGCGCGCCCGCCGGATGCCCGCCTACCAGGAACGCCTGGACCTGGAATGCAAGACCATCATCGGCATGGGTTTCCCGGGCTACTTCCTGATCGTGCAGGACTTCATCAACTGGGGCAAGAACAACGGCGTGCCGGTGGGGCCGGGCCGGGGCTCGGGCGCGGGCTCGCTGGTGGCCTTCAGCCTGGGGATCACCGACCTGGACCCGCTGCGCTACGACTTGCTGTTCGAGCGCTTCCTGAATCCCGAACGCGTGTCCATGCCCGACTTCGACGTGGACTTCTGCCAGGACAACCGCGAACGGGTCATCGAGTACGTCAAGGAAAAATACGGCCGCGACGCCGTCAGCCAGATCGCCACGTTCGGCACCCTGGGCGCCAAGGCCGTGGTGCGCGACGTGGGCCGTGTGCTGGAAATGCCCTACAGCGTCTGCGACCGGCTCTCGAAGATGATCCCCTTCAATCCGGCCGACCCCTGGTCACTGGACCGCACGCTGGAACACGAGCCCGCCTTCAAGGAACTGTACGACACCGATGAGGAAATCCACGCCCTCATCGACCTGGCGCGGCCCCTGGAAGGCCTGACGCGCAACATCGGCATGCACGCCGGCGGGGTCCTGATCGCGCCGGGCAGGCTGACCGACTTCTGCCCCCTGTACTGCCAGCCGGGCAGCGAATCCAGCGTCGTGTCCCAGTTCGACAAGGACGACGTCGAGGCCGCCGGCCTGGTCAAGTTCGACTTCCTGGGCCTGCGCAACCTGACCATCCTGGACTGGGCCGTGCGCTACGTGCGCGAATTCAATCCGGACAAGCGCGACTTCGACCTGATGGCGCTGCCGCTGGACGACCAGGCCACCTACGACCTGCTGTCGGCCGCCAACACCACGGCGGTGTTCCAGCTGGAATCGCGCGGCATGAAGGAACTGCTGAAAAGCATGCGGCCCAACACGTTCGAAGACGTGGTCGCCCTGCTGGCGCTGTTCCGGCCCGGGCCGCTGGAATCCGGCATGGTGGTCGACTTCGTCAACCGCAAGCACGGCCGCGCCGAAGTCGATTATTTCCACCCCGACCTGGAACCCGTGCTCAAGAGCACCTACGGCGTCATCGTCTACCAGGAACAGGTGATGCTGATCTCGCAGATCATCGGCGGCTATTCCCTGGGCGGCGCCGACCTGCTGCGCCGCGCCATGGGCAAGAAGAAAGCCGAGGAAATGGCCAAGCACCGCGCGATCTTCCAGGAAGGCGCGGTCAAGAAGGGCTACGACCCGGACCTCGCCACCCATCTGTTCGACCTGATGGAAAAATTCGCGGGCTACGGTTTCAACAAGAGTCACTCCGCCGCCTACGCCCTGATTTCCTACCAGACCGCCTGGCTCAAGGTCTACCATCCGGCGGAATTCCTGGCCGCGACCATGCTGTCCGACATGGACGACACGGACAAGATCCAGATCTTCTGGCGCGACGCCCTGGAAAACGACGTGGCCGTGCTGCCGCCCGACGTCAACGAATCCGGCTACCGCTTCGCGCCGGTGGCCGACGCGCACACCGCCCAGGGCCGGCCGCCGCGCACCATCCGCTACGGCCTGGGTGGGGTCAAGGGCACCGGCCAGTCCGCCGTCGAGGCCATCATCGCCGCCCGCGAGGCCGGCGGTCCGTTCACGGGGCTGTTCGACTTCTGCGCCCGGGTGGACCGCCATGCCGTCAACCGGCGCACCATCGAGGCCCTGATCCGCGCCGGGGCCTTCGACGCCCTGGAATCCAACCGCGCGGCCCTGATCGAAGCCCTGGGCAGCGCCATCGAGGCCGCCGAGCAGGCCGAGCGCAACGCCAACCAGGTCTCGCTGTTCGACGACAACACGGACGAACTGGTGGCCGACGAGGTCGCGCGCGTCGCGCCCTGGGACCTGGAAACCCATCTGACGGAAGAAAAGACCGCCCTGGGCTTCTATTTCAGCGGCCATCTGTTCGATGCCTGGCGCGACGAGATCCGCCGGGTGGCGCCCACGCCGCTGGCGCGGCTGGCGCCCTCGCGCGGCCAGCAATGGCTGGCCGGCGTGCTGGCGGAAGTGCGCGTGCGCATGACCCGGCGCGGCAAGATGCTGTATGCCCTGCTGGACGACGGCAGCGCCCAGATCGAGGTCGCGATCTTCAACGAGCTTTACGAACAGCACCGCCAGAGCCTGAAGGAAGACCGTCCCCTGGTGATCCAGGGGCGCGTCAGCCATGACGATTATTCCGGCGGCCTGCGCGTGTCGGCCGACGAACTGTACGACCTGCAGCGCGTGCGCGAGAGCCGCGCCCGCAGCCTGCGCCTGTCCGTGCCCGACGGCCTGGACGCCGGCCGCCTGCAGGACCTGCTGGCCCCCTGGCGCTCGGCCGAATCCGGCGTGCCGGTGGAATTGCGCCTGAGCGGCGCGCGCTTCTCCTGCCTGTTGCGCCTGGGCGAGGACTGGCGCGTGCGCATGGACGAAACCCTGATCGCGGATGCGCGTCAGTGGCTGTCCCATGACAATGTGGAGATCCATTACGGATGAGCACGATCCCCATTCGAATCATCAGCCTGGCTTCGCGGCCCGACCGGCGGCGGCAGATCGCGGACCGGTTCGACCGCCTGGGCGTGACGGGCTACAGCTTTCTGGACGCGGTCAACGGCAAGGCGCAGCCCGACCACCCGCTGTTCGCGCACTACGATCCCATCGCCCGGGCCCGGGTGAAAGGGCGAGGCCGTGATCTGAAGCCATCGCAATTGGGCTGCTTCGCCAGCCACTATCTGCTCTGGCAGGAATGCGCCGAGTCCGGGCGGCCGCTGATCGTCATCGAGGACGATGCGATCCTGAAGGAGAACTTCCTGGATGCGCTGGTCCAGGCGCCCGGGCTGGCGGAGACCTGGCCGCTGGTCTGGTTGTATGAATACGACCGGCCGGGCAGGGATCCCAGCATGAAGGTCGGAAAGGCCGGACCTTTCACGCTCATGCGCAAGCTCAAGCAGCATTCCTGCTCCGTCGCGTATCTCTTGAGCCCGGCCGGGGCCGCGGCGCTGCTGCGCCATGGCCAGACCTGGGTGTACCCGCTCGACGACACCATGTTCCGGTTCTATGAGCATGGCGTGGAAAGCATCGTGATTCAGCCGGCCTGCGTGACGCAGGACCGCGAGTCGCCCTCCGACATCACCGGTCCGGCCGACGTGGCGAGGCTTCCCTTGCGGGACAAGGTCCGCCGCGAGGCCTACAAGGCCCGGGATACGATATGGCGCTGGCTGCACAATCTGCGGTTCCGGATCCGTCACGGGCGGTTCGGGTCATGAAGCCCCTGCGCATCCTGCATTCCGAGGCCGCCACCGGTTTTGGCGGCCAGGAGAACCGCATCTTCAAGGAAATGTGCGCGATGCGCGCCGCCGGCCATCACATGGAAGCCTTGT
>CBFGXR010000156.1:0-5339 GCA_965652675.1 uncultured Castellaniella sp. | reverse complement strand
GACCAGGCTGGCCAGCCGCCGCCGCACCACGGACAGCCAGGACGCGTTCATGTCGCCCCCTCCGAGGGGCATCCGCGCTTGGGGCGGCCCGGCGCGTTCATCTTATTTCGTCATGTCGGCGACGTTGAACACGCGCTCCAGCATGGGATTGAAGACGAAGCCCTTGACGTTCGCCCCCAGCCCGGCCTGGTAGTTCTTCTGGTACAGGAAGGCGTAGGCCGCGTCCTTGACGACCTGTTCCTGGACCTGCTTGTAAAGCGCCACGCGCTTGTCCTGGTCGCTGAGCGTGGCGGCCTCGCGCAGCCACTGGTCCACCTGCGGATTGGAATAGAAGGACCGGTTGCCCGCCAGGCCCTTCTTGTCCGAATCGAACCAGTAGCTGGTGAACATGTAGGGATCGGCGAAGTCCGGGCTCCAGTTGCCGATGGAAATGTCGAAATTGCCCTGGCCCAGGTTTTCACGCAGCGTGGCGTTGGCCAGCTTTTCGAGCTTGACCGGCACGCCGATGGCGGTCAGGTTGGCCTGCACCGTCAGGGCGATGGGTTCCCAGGCCGGGTCCTGGGTGGAATAGCGCAGCAGCAGCGGCGATTTCACGCCGCCGGCCTTTTCCACCAGCGCCTTGGCCGCCGCGGCATCCTGCTTCGGCTGGGGCAGCGCGGCGTCGTGGCCCCACATGCCCTCGGGGATCGGGCCGCGCATCTGCTTGGCCTGCCCCATCATGATGCCGTCCACGATGCCCTGGTAGTCCAGCGCGTCCACCACGGCGCGGCGCAGATCCACGTTCTGCAGCGGCCCCTTGGCGTTGTTCAGGTACAGATAGGTCACCCGCAGCGACGGGAATTCCGCCACGCGCACGGCCTTGTCCTTTTTCAGGGCCTGCAGCTGGTCCACCGGCAGTTCCTCGGCCACGTCCAGGTCGCCCTTCTGCAGCTGCAGGCGGCGCGCGGACGATTCCGGCACGATCTTCACCACGAACTTGTCCAGCGCGGGCTTTTTGGAGCCCGCGTAATGCGGGTTGCGTTCCAGCAGCAGCGACTGGCCCTTCTGCCAGGACACCAGCTGGTAGGGTCCGGAGCCCGCCGTATGGCCCGACAGCCAGGCGTCGGCGTCGTCGCGCCGCATGGCCTTGGGATTGACGATGGAAGCGCCATTGTTCGCCAGCGTGTAGAGGAACGGCGCGAAGGGCTTTTGCAGCGTGAACTGCACGGTCTGCACGTCCAGGGCCTCGATCTTCATGTCGGCGGGGAAGGCCTCGGACGGCCCCTGTTTCTTGGCCAGCAGGCGTTCGAAGGACTGCTTGACCGCCTGGGCGTCCACGGGCGTGCCGTCGGAAAATTTCTGGCCGTCGTGCAGTTTGAACGTCCAGACCAGATTGTCCGGCGAGGCCGACCAGCTGGCCGCCAGATCGCCCTCGACTTCGGTCGAGCCATGGCCGTCGACCTGCTTGTAGCGCATCAGGCGCTGGTAGGCCGGGTAGGTGACCGTCCAGTCGTTGTTGTCGATCGTGATGGCCGGATCCAGGGTCTGGGGGTCGGCCGGCTTGCCGATCACCAGCGTATCGGCCGGCGTTGCCGCGAGCGCTCCGCCCGCCAGGACACAGGCCCCCGCGCCCATCACCGCCGCCATCAGGGCGCGACGGATTCCCGTTCGAATCGTGGATTGCATATCGCCTCCGTTGATCAGTCCGGAACGGCCCGGACCAGGTCGCTTTCCGGCAGTAGCGCATATTCCGACGCATCGGGCAATTCGTAATGCCACCACTCCGTCGGGATCGACCGGAACCCGGCCTGCAGCATGATGCCCAGCAGCATGTGCCGGTTGCGCTGCACGTCGGGCGGCAGGTCGTCGCGGTCGTGATGCGACTGGTCGCGCATGTCGTCGAAACCGGTGCCCATGTCCAGCGGCGCGCCGTCGGCGTCCGTCAGAGTGACGTCCACCGCCACGCCGCGCGTGTGGTTCGATCCCTGGGCCGCGTCGGCCACGTAGCGCGGATCGGGCAGCAGCCGCCAGAACACCGCCTGGGCCGCCGCCGGACGGTAGGCGTCGTAGACGATCATGCCGAAGCCCGCCCGCCGCGCCGCACGCACGGCCCGTTCCAGGCAGCGCGCCGCTTCCGGCCGCAGGGCGCAGCGGGCGCCGGGGGCATAGACCGGCCGGCCGGTCAGGTTGCCGGACGTGGCATAGACGAGCGCGATGCGCAGGCCGTCGGTTGCGGGGACTTCGATCAGGTCCGGCATGCGTGTCCTGTCTGTCCCGGCCGGCGTAGGATTCGCCGCGCCGGCCAGGAGAATAGGGAAATGGAAAATATTCTACTGATATTCTCGCCGGCCGCCAGCACGCATCCGCAGGCGTGCGCCGGCAACCCGTGGTGCACCTCGGCACCGCATTGATGCAGGGCCGCCCCATCGGCGATCCTCCCGGCCTGACCGCGGCCGGGGTCCGGTCCATCCAGCACGGCACCGCGACAGGCCCCGCCGCCCCCTGCGCGGCACGGGGCGGACGGACCTCTCCATCCCTGCATTCAAAAGTTGGCACGTGAATTGCTTAATCCTGAATGAAGTCCTTTCATTGTCAGGGAGAGCACCATGTACGACGACACCATCGACGGCTTCGTGAAAGCCGCCAACGCCAAACTCGATCTGCTGCGCCGCGCGCCGCACGGATTCTTCGTGGGCTGCATGCTGGCCGGCGCCTATATCGGCCTGGGCATCCTGCTGATCCTCAGCCTGGGCAGCCACGTGCCGCCGGATCTGCGCCCGCTCGTCATGGGCGCCACGTTCGGCATCGCGCTGATCCTGGTCGTCATCGCCGGCGCGGAGCTGTTCACCGGCCACACCATGGTCATGGCGCTGCGCCGCTACCGGGGCCAAGGCAGCTGGGCCGAGGCCTTCTCGGTCCTGGGGGTGAGCTGGATCGGCAATCTGTGCGGCGCCGCCGTGCTGGTGGGCCTGTTCGTCATGGGCGGGGGCGGCGGCCTGCTGACCGACCCGCAGGGGCTGCTGATGACGGCCGCCGCGCACAAGATGAACGGCGGCGCCGCCAGCCTGTTCGCCCGCGCAGTGCTGTGCAACTGGCTGGTCTGCCTGGCGGTCTGGATGTCGGCCCGCGTGTCCTCCGACAGCGCCCGCTGCATCGTCATCTTCTGGTGCCTGATGACCTTCATCGCCTGCGGCTACGAGCACAGCGTGGCCAACATGACCCTGTTGCTGCTGGCGCTGGCCGGCAACCACCCCGAGACCGTCAGCCTGGGCGGCATGGCCTGGAACCTGGCCTGGGTGACGCTGGGGAACATCGTCGGCGGCGGCATCTTCGTCGCGGGCGCCTACCGGGCGGCCTCTCCCGCCCGCGCACCCGCCGTTCTCGCGGCCGGCCGCGAGTCCGGCGCGCGATCGTCCCTGGACGCGCCCGCCGCGCGGTCCTGATCCCGTCCGACCCACGAATTTCCCGGAGCACTCCATGAACCCCAACGACCTTCCCGCCTCCGCCGCCGGCCCGGCCGCCGCGCCGCGCCTGATCGTCATCGGCCACGGCATGGTCGGCCATCGCCTGCTGGAAGAACTGGTGCGCGAAGCGCACGGCTACGACATCACCGTGCTCTGCGGCGAACCCCGCCTGGCCTACGACCGGGTGCGGCTGAGCCAATCCTTCGACGGCGCGGACGCCCAGGACCTGGCGCTGGCCGACGAGGATTTCTTCCGCGAACACGGCATCACCGTGCTGCGCGGCACGCGGGCCGCCTGGATCGACCGCAAACGGCGCCAGGTCCACGTCTCGGACGATCAGTTCCATCCCTACGACAAGCTGGTCATCGCCACGGGTTCCAACCCCTTCATCCCGCCCATCGAGGGCGCGGACCGGCCCGGCTGCCTGCCCTACCGCACGCTGGAGGACGTGGAGGCCATCCGCGCATGCGCCGCCGGCAGCCGGCGCGGCGTGGTCATCGGCGGCGGCCTGCTGGGGCTGGAGGCGGCGCGCGCGCTGCACGGCCTGAAACTGGACACCCACGTCGTCGAGTTCTCGCCCCACCTGATGGCGGCGCAGCTGGACGAGCCCGGCGGACGCCTGCTGCGCACGAAGATCGAGGCCCTGGGCATCCACGTCCACACCGCGAAGATGACCTCGGCCATCGTCGACGGCCTGCGCTCGCGCCACCGCCTGCGCTTCTCGGACGGCGACTTCCTGGAAACCGACATGGTGGTCTTTTCCGCCGGCATCCGCCCCTGCGACCGCCTGGCGCACAACTGCGGCCTGGTGATCGGCGCGCGCGGCGGCGTCGTGATCGACGAGCACTGCCGCAGTTCCGACCCCGCCGTCTATGTCATCGGAGAAGTCGCCAGCTGGAAGGACGGCACGTTCGGCCTGGTGGCGCCCGGCTACGAGATGGCGCGGGTCTGCGCCGCGCACCTGCTGGGCCGGGACACGCCGGTCTTCCAGGGCTCCCTGCCCAGCACCAAGCTCAAGCTGCTGGGCGTGGACGTCGGCTCCATCGGCGACGCCCACGGCCGCGCGCCCGACAGCGTCAGCTGCGTGTTCGAGGACACGCTGGCCGGCACGTACCGCAAGCTGGTCATGGACCCGAAGGGCAAGCGCCTGCGCGGCGCCGTGCTGGTGGGCGACACCGGCGCCTTCGGCCTGCTGGACCAGTATTTCAGCAACGGCCTGGACCTGCCCGCGCAGCCCGCCTCGCTGATCGCGCCGCAGGCCGGCGCCGCGCCGGCGCTGGGCGTGGACGCGCTGCCCGACACGGCGCAGATCTGTTCCTGCAACCAGGTCAGCAAGGGCGCCCTGTGCGGCGCCATCGCCGACGGCTGCACGACCCTGGGCGACCTGAAGGCCCGCACCCGGGCGGGCACCACCTGCGGCGGCTGCGTGCCCCTGGTCAAGCAGGTGCTGGAAAGCGAATTGCAGCGCCGGGGCATCGCCGTGGACCACAGCCTGTGCGAACATTTCCCCTACAGCCGGCAGGAGCTCTACCACCTGATCCGCGTCAACGGCATCCGCGACTTCAAGACCCTGATCGCCCGCCACGGCAAGGGCAAGGGCTGCGACATCTGCAAGCCCACGGCGGCGTCGATCTTCGCCTCGTGCTGGAACGAATTCGTGCTGGCGCCCCAGCACGCGCCCCTGCAGGACAGCAACGACGCCTACCTGGGCAATCTGCAGAAGGACGGCACCTATTCCGTGGTGCCGCGCATTCCGGGCGGGGAAATCACGCCCGACAAACTGATCGTCATCGGCGAAGTCGCCCGCAAATACGACCTGTACACCAAGATCACCGGCGGCCAGCGCATCGACCTGTTCGGCGCCCAGCTGCACGAGCTGCCGGACATCCGGGGCGA
>CBFGXR010000155.1:0-5358 GCA_965652675.1 uncultured Castellaniella sp. | reverse complement strand
TGAGCGACCTGGGCTACAAGAACCCGATCCAGTCCGACCTGCAGCTCTGCTACAACGACCTGGACACCTTCACCGCCCGCATCCACCGCGCCGTCACCACGCCATGGCCCGCCTACGAGGCCATCGGCACCCACCGCGACGGCCGGCGCATCCAGTTGAACACCAGCATCCTGCAGATCGAGAACGAATACTATTCCAGCATCCGGCCCAAGCAGACCACGGGCCGCTGCGAACGCCCCAACACCGTGCTGCGCCAGCGCGGCATCCAGTACATCGAGGTCCGCTGCATGGACATCGACCCCTGGGCGCCCGCCGGCATCGCGGCCGAGACCAGCCGGTTCCTGGACGCTTTCCTGCTGTACTGCGCGGTCGAGGACAGCCCGCTGTTCCCGCCGCCCGGCTTCTGTCAGGAAAGCCAGGACAATTTCTCCCTGGTCGCCCGCGAAGGCCGCCGCCCCGGCCTGCAGCTGCGGCGCGACGGCCACGCCGTCAGCCTGCGCGACTGGGCCGAGGAAACCCTGGACCGGATCGAACCCTACGCCCGGCTGCTGGACGCGCATGCCGGCGACGACGGCCACGCCGCCGCCCTGGACCCGCAACGCGCCAAGGTCCGCGACCCGGACGCCACGCCCTCGGCCCGCCTGCTGGCGGCCCTGCGCGACAGCGGCCAGGAATTCCACGACTGGACCCTGGCCCAGAGCCAGGCGCACTGGGACGCCCTGCGCGCGCGCGGCCTGCCGGCCGACACGCTGGCGGCCTATGACGCGGCGGCCCAGGCCTCCATCGCCGAGCAGGCCGCCATCGAGGCCGCCGACACGATTTCCTTCGAGGATTACGTGACGCGGTTTCACGCGGCGCTGAAGCAGGCATAGCCCCCAGGGTTGACGCGATGATCACCACCCAGACTTTCGTGCAGATCCTGGACCTGGGCGGGACCTTCGTGTTCGCGATCAGCGGCGCGGTCGCCGCCGTCAACCGGCGGCTGGACCTGTTCGGCATCCTGGTCCTGTCCTTCGTCGCCGGCAACGCGGGCGGCATCACGCGCGACGTGCTGATCGGCGCCGTGCCGCCGGCCGCCCTGGCCACCGAGCACTATCTGGTGGCGTCCCTGCTGGCCGGGCTGATCACGTTCGTCTTCTATGCGGGGGTGGACCGGTTGCGCGCGCCCGTCCTGATGTTCGACGCGGTGGGGCTGGCGTTCTTCGCGGTGGCCGGCGCAGAAAAGGCGCTGGCCTTCGGGCTCGATCCCGTCATGGCCGCGCTGCTGGGCATGGTGACCGGCATCGGCGGCGGCATGATGCGCGACGTGCTGCTGACGGAAATCCCGCAGGTGCTGCGTTCGGACCTGTATGCCGTCGCGGCGCTGGCCTGCGCGTCGATCGTCGTGATCGGCCACGTGCTGGGTCTGCCGTACGGCATTCCGGCCCTGGCCGGCGGCGCGCTGTGCCTGGGCCTGCGCTACATGGCGATCCGCCACGGCTGGCATCTGCCCATCGGGCACCTGTCCGCGCGGGGACGCGCGTCGCCGGATGCGGCGAAGGACAGGGATCAAGATCGTTGAGTGGCGCGCCCGACAGGAATCGAACCTGTATGCCGGATCAACACAGGAGTTTATCGTTTGACGTTAAACGTCAAGAACGATAAGATAAGGCAATGATAAAAAGCTTCCGATGCGCGGATACTCAGGCTCTCTACGAGGGCAGACGTGTGGCTCGCTTTACGAACTTACAAGCAGTGGCCGAACGCAAATTGCAAATGCTCGATAGCGCCAACACCCTTGATTTTCTACGCTCCCCTCCCGGCAACCGCCTGGAAGCCTTAAAGGGAAACAGGGCTGGGCAACACAGCATTCGCATCAATGATCAATGGCGTGTTTGTTTCGTCTGGACCGAGGAAGGACCTGAACAGGTCGAGATCGTCGATTACCATTGAAATGGAGCCCATTATGTTAAAAAATGGAATGCGCCCTATCCATCCGGGCGAAATCTTGCGCGAGGAATATCTGATTCCCCTGAGTATGAGTGTCAACACCCTGGCAACCCATCTGCACGTACCCGCCACACGCATCAACGACATCGTGCGCGGACGTCGCGGGGTCACGCCGGATACCGCACTGCGCCTCGCCGCCTTCTTTGGCGGCGACGCAAGTTCATGGCTGAACCTGCAGCAGAGCTTCGATCTGAAGTCCGTCAGCAGCCAAGTCGTTCAACGGATCATCAACGAAATTCAGCCACTTGAACATGCCTGATCCAGGCACCACACGATCCCATGATTCTCATGATCACATTGGCGGATCCCAAGGCGTCAATATAAACCTGGACAACAGATGAAAGTTTGTAGAATTGTCGCCAACATCGACAGCACAGATCCCAGCCAAGCAGAGCGGTTCTACGCAGAATTTTTGGGCCTGGATGTTCTGATGGACCACGGTTGGATCAAAACCTTCGGTTCAGATCAAAAAATGACACTACAAGTTAGCGTTGCTTCGGAAGGCGGCTCGGGCACAGCGGTTCCGGACCTGTCTATCGAGGTCGATGATCTGTCTGCTGCGCTACAGAAAGCCAAAGAGCTTGGCATTCCCATAGAATACGGACCAGCCATCGAACCTTGGGGGGTGCGCCGCTTCTATGTCCGTGACCCGTTTGGCAAACTCGTGAATATCCTGCAGCATCAAAATGATGTGAGCAGCGACCACTGACGCCCCACGCATAGCCCCGTGATGAGATCGATACGTAGTGCCTACAGTAGCCGGACGGCTACTTCATCAACAACAATGGCGCGCCCGACAGGAATCGAACCTGTATCAGAAGCTTCGGAAACTCCTATTCTATCCATTGAACTACAGGCGCCGCATGGGGACGCCATTGTAGCGTGTTTGCGCGCCCCCTGCTGACCCTGGCCGGCGCGTCCGGCGCGGGACACCGGCATCCCGGCGCGGCGAGGGTCCGCGCGCGCCATGCAGCGGCACAGGCCAGTCGCTATAATCTTCGGTTGAAGCCTGTAACACGAACGCGTACTAGGATCCCATCATGAGTCTCCCCGAACACGCCCACGGGCACGAAAGCGCCATCAAGACCCCGCGTCAGCTGCTGATCACGGTCATCCTGGCCTTTCTGATCCCGATCGCGGTCATCATCCTGCTGGTCAACCTGGTCGGCGCGTCCATCCGCACGGGCGCCGGTTCCGACAGCCAGTCGGAAGAAGCCATCGCCCGGCGCATCCAGCCCGTGGCCGGCTTCAAGCTGGTCGACGCCGACGCGCCCAAGGTCTTCAAGACCGGCGAACAGGTCTTCCAGTCCACCTGTTCGGCCTGCCACGGCACGGGCGTGGCGGGGGCGCCGAAATTCGGCGACAAGGATGCCTGGGCCAAGTTCATCAAACAGGGCTACGAAGACCTGGTCAAGAACGCCATTCACGGCATCGGCGCCATGCCCCCGAAGGGCGGCAACGCCTCGCTGGACGACTTCGAAGTCGCGCGCGCCGTGGTCTACATGACCAACCACTCGGGCGCCAGCTTCGACGAACCCAAGGAACCGGCCGCCGGCGATGCCGCCAAGCCCGAAGCGGCCGCCGCGCCCGCCGCCCCGGCGGAACAGCCCAAGGCCGCCGAAGCCAAGCCGGCCGAAGCCAAACCCGCCGCCGCCCCGGCCGCCGCGCCCCAGGCCGAGGCCAAGCCCGCCGCCCAGGCGGACGCCGGCAACACCGTCGGCAAGAAGCTCTACGAATCGGTCTGCATCACCTGCCACTCCATCGGTCTGGCCGGCGCGCCCAAGTTCGGTGACAAGGCTTCCTGGGAACCCTTCATCAAGACGGGCCTGGACGCCATGCTGAAAAACGCCACCACGGGTGTGGGCGCCATGCCCCCGCGCGGCGGCTCGCAAGCCTCCGACGACGAACTCAAGGCCGCCATCCAGTACATGGTGGACGCCGCGAAGTAAGCCCGGCACCGGCCGCGCCAGCGCGGCCACGCAGCACGAGACCCCGGCCCCGCGCCGGGGTTTTTCGTGTGCGGCCGCGACGGATCATGACCGGGAATCACCCACCTATTTTCAAACGATTGTTTGATTTAGAATGGGTCACCACCCGGCGGGCCAGCCGGGGTTCGTCCGCCCGGCCGGTCCGGGCGGCCCCATGCTCACGCGGAGACACATCCTCATGCCCCACCCCATCGTCACGGCGCTGCACCAGTCCATGACGCTGCCCGTCATGGCGGCGCCCATGTTCATCGTCTCGAACCCGGAACTGGTGATCGCCCAGTGCGCCAGCGGCATCATCGGCTCGATGCCGGCCCTGAACGCGCGCCCCCAGGAAAAGCTGGGCGAATGGCTGACGCAGATCGAAACCAGCCTGGCGGCCCTACGCGCCGCCGATCCGGACCGGCCGATCCCGCCCTACGCCATCAACCACATCATCCATCAGTCCAACGACCGGCTGCAGCACGACCTGGAAGTCTGCGCCGAGCATCGCGTGCCGCTGATCATCACCAGCCTGCGCGCGCCCAACCAGGTCGTGGACGCGGTCCACGGCTGGGGCGGCAAGGTCTTCCACGACGTGACCACGCTGCGCCACGCGCAGAAGGCGCTGGAAGCGGGCGTCGACGGCCTGATCCTGGTGTGCGCGGGGGCCGGCGGCCACGCGGGCACGCTGTCGCCCTTCGCCCTGCTGGGCGAGATCCGGCGCATCTTCGACGGCCCGATCTGCCTGTCGGGCGCCATCAGCCGGGGCCAGGACGTCCTGGCCGCGCGCGCCATGGGCGCCGACTTCGCCTACGTCGGCACGCGCTTCATCGCCAGCACGGAAGCCAACGCCCAGCCCGAATACAAGCGGATGATCGTCGATACGGCCGCCGCCGACATCGTCTATACCCCGTACTTCACCGGCATCCCGGGCAACTACCTGAAGCCCTGCGTGCGCAACATCGGCCTGGATCCCGACAACCTGCCGGCCGCCCAGGGCACGAATTTCGGCAGCGACAGCAAGAAGGCCTGGCGCGACATCTGGGGCGCCGGCCAGGGCGTGGGCAACATCGACGCCGTGCTGCCCACCGCCGACATCGTCGCCCGCCTGCGCGACGAATACCGCGAGGCCGCCCAGGCGCTGCGCGACGGCTTCGTCGAGGAGGTCCGCGCATGATCCGCATCGAACGCCAGGGTGCCGTCCTGGAAATCCTCATCGACCGGCCGGAACGGCGCAACGCCCTGACCGACGCCATGTACCGCGACATCGACCGCGCCCTGCGCGAGGCCGACGCGGACCCCGCCTGCGCGGCCGTGGTCCTGCACGGGGCGGGCGGGCATTTCACCGCCGGCAACGACCTGGCGGAATTCCAGACGCCGCAGGACAGCCGCGAAGTGGGCT
>CBFGXR010000154.1:0-5401 GCA_965652675.1 uncultured Castellaniella sp. | reverse complement strand
CGCAAAGCCCCTGCAGATCCCTCTGCAGGGGCTTTGTCTTTTGCGGGATGGGATAGAATGAACTTTTCAAACGCTGGCGCACGGCCTGCGCCCTCCGCAGGAGACCTCATGATTCAAGGCGACGACACCCCCGACATGGACAAGGGCCTGAACCAGCGGCAGCTCGTTCATCTGATGTATGGCCTGTTCGCCGTGGGCATCCTGTCCGCGGGGCTCTTTGGCGCGGCCATCCTGGCCGCCGTGGTGCTGGCGTATCTGAAGCGCGGCGACATGGTCGGCACCGTCTACGCCGGTCACATCGACTGGATCATCCGGACGTTCTGGTGGGGCTTGCTGTGGGTGGCGCTGAGCGCGCTGGCCAGCCTGATCTTCGTCGGCTTCGTCACGGGCCTGGTGGCCGTGATCTGGATCATCTATCGCGTCGCCAAGGGCTGGCTGGCGCATTGGGCCGGGGAAACGCCGCTTCCGGGCCTGTGATTCCGGCGGGGCTGCCGTGACAGCCCGCCGCAACGCTGCTTATTTCAGGTGCTGGCTGACCAGCTTGGTCAGCTCGAACATCGAAACCTGGTCCTTGCCGAACAGGGGGCGCAGCTTGGCATCCGCATTGATGTTGCGGCGGTTCGCGGGATCCTGGAGATTGTGCTTCTTGATATAGTCCCAGATGCGCTTGGTGACTTCGGTGCGAGGCACGGCTTCGTTGCCGATCACTGCCGCCAGGGTAGCGCTGGGGGTCAGGGGCTTCATGAATGCCGCATTGGGTTTGCGACCGGACTTTTCGGTGGTTGCCATGTATGCAGGCTCCTACAGTGTTAAGTGAATTGCCCTCGCAGCATACCGCGTGTTTCCCCGAAAGACAAAACAGGATTGTCAGACCGTGTCACAGACTTCGCTTCATGCTTCCCAGGATCACGGCGCTCCCGCCGCCGGGGCTTCCGCCTCGCCGACGCGCATCCGCCTGATCCGGCCCGATGATTGGCACCTGCACCTGCGCGACGGCGCGGTGCTGCGCAGCGTGGTGATGGACTCCGCGCGGCAGTTCGGGCGCGCCATCATCATGCCCAACCTGAAGCCCCCGGTCCTGACGACCGAGGACGCGCGCGCCTATCGCGAACGCGTCCTGGCCGCCCTGAAACAGGCTTGCGAGCAGGCGGGCGGGGACGAGGCGCCGTCCTTCGAACCCCTGATGACCCTGTACCTGACCGACCGGACCACGCCGGACGAGATCCGCCGGGCGCGCGACAGCGGTTTCGTGCACGGGGTGAAGCTCTACCCGGCCGGGGCGACGACCCATTCGGACGCCGGCGTGACGGATCTGCTGGGCCAATGCCGGGCGACGCTCGCCGCCATGCAGGACTGCGGCATGCCGCTGCTGGTCCATGGCGAAGTCACCGATCCGGCGGTCGACCTGTTCGATCGCGAGGCGGTCTTCATCGAACGGGTCATGGTGCCCTTGCGGCAGGCCTTTCCCGAACTGAAGGTGGTGTTCGAACACCTGACCACGGCGGACGGCGCCGCCTACGTCACGCAGGCCGACGGTCCCATCGGCGCCACGCTGACGCCCCAGCACCTGCTGTACAACCGCAATGCCCTGTTCAAGGGCGGGCTGCGGCCGCACTGGTACTGTCTGCCGGTCCTGAAGCGGGAAACGCATCGCCAGGCGCTGCTGCAGGCGGCGACCAGCGGCAATCCGCGATTCTTCCTGGGAACGGACAGCGCGCCGCATCCGCGCGGCGCCAAGGAGCAGGATTGCGGCTGTGCGGGCTGCTACACGGCGCGCCATGCCATGGCGCTGTACGCGACGGCCTTCGAGTCCGTCGGCCGCCTGGACCGGCTAGAGGCCTTCGCCAGCCTGCACGGCCCGGCGTTCTACGGCCTGGCGCCCAATACGGGGACCCTGACCCTGGAACGAGCGGAAAATCCCGTTCCCCGGGAACTGCCGCTGGGCGACGACGTGGTCGTGCCCCTGGCCGCCGGCGAGTCGTTGACCTGGAGAATCGGAGCGACCGCTTAGTCGCCGCGCTTGTCTTCCAGCAGGGTCCAGCGTTCGAACAGGGCTTCCAGCTGGCCTTCCAGTTCAGCCAGCGCCTGCTGGACGCGCTGAGCCTCGTCGGGGCCCTGGCTGTACAGATCGGGGTCGGACAGCCGGGCGGCCAGGGCGGCCTGTTCCGCTTCCAGGGCGGCGATCCGGTCGGGCAAGCCGGCCAGTTCCTCGGCCTCCCAGGGGGCCAGGCGGTTCTTGCGCGGCTTGTCGGCGGCTTCGGCCGGAGCCGGGGCGCCGGCCGCTTGTGCCTTCGGGGCCCCGGGCGCGTCGGTGCGGCCCGGCGATGATTGCCGTCCGGCACGGGCCGCCTGGGCATCCGTCGAGGCGGCCCGCGGCCGCTGGGCCTCCCAGTCGTCGTAGCCGCCCACGTATTCCCGCCAGAGGCCGTCACCCTCGGCGGCGATGGTCTGCGTGACCACGTTGTCCAGGAAGCTGCGGTCGTGGCTGACCAGCAGGACGGTGCCCTGGTAGTCCTGCAGCAGGCCTTCCAGCAGTTCCAGGGTGTCGATGTCCAGGTCGTTGGTGGGTTCGTCCAGCACCAGCACGTTGTGTGGCTGGGCGAACATGCGCGCCAGCGCCAGGCGGGCGCGTTCGCCCCCCGACAGGCTGGACACGGGGGAATGCGCGCGCGCGGCGGGGAACAGAAAGTCCTCCAGGTAGCTCATGACGTGCTTGCGCTGGCCGCCGATTTCGACCCATTCGCTGCCCGGGCTGATGGTGTCGGCCAGGGTGGCGGATTCGTCGAGGCGGTCGCGCATCTGGTCGAAGTAGCCGATCGACAGATTGGTGCCCAGGCGCACGCTGCCGCGCAGGGGACTCAGTTCGCCCAGCAGGATGCGCAGCAGCGTCGTCTTGCCGGCGCCGTTGGGGCCGATCAGGCCGATGCGGTCGCCGCGCTGGATCAGGGTGCTGAAATCCCGGATCAGGACGCGGTCGCCATAGCCGTGGGTGACGTCCAGCAGTTCGGCCACGAGCTTGCCGGAGCGCTGGCCGTCGGCCAGCGAGAACCGTACCTGTCCCTGCTGGTCGCGCCGTTCGGCGCGCGCGCGGCGCAGGGCCTCCAGGCGGCGGACCCGGCCTTCGTTGCGGGTGCGGCGGGCTTCGATGCCCTTGCGGATCCAGACTTCTTCCTGGGACAGCAGCTTGTCGAAGCGGGCGTTGGCCTGCTGTTCGGCGTCCAGCCACTGGGCCTTGCGGGCCTGCCAGGCGGAAAAATTGCCCGGGAAGCTGAGCAGCCGGCCCCGGTCGAGTTCGACGATACGGGTGGCGACGGCGTCCAGGAAGCGGCGGTCGTGGGTGATCAGCACCACCGCCGCGCGCGTGGCGCGCAGCAGGTCTTCCAGCCAGGCGATGCCGGCGAAGTCCAGATGGTTGGTCGGTTCGTCGAGCAGCAGCAGATCGGGTTCCTGGACCAGGGCGTGGGCCAGGGCCACGCGCTTGCGCGTGCCGCCGGACAGTCCGCGGATGGGCAGGTCGGGGGCCAGGCCCAGCGCGTCGATCAGCGCCCCGGCGCGGGCCGAGCGCTGCCAGTCTTCCGTCGCCAGCAGATCGCCGGACAGGTAGCCGAGGATGGTCTCGTCCTCGGGCAGTTCGGGTTCCTGCTCGACGGTGGCGATGCGCAGGCCGCCGCGCCGCCGGATCTCGCCGTCGTCGAGGCGGACGCGGCCGTCCAGGACGCGCAGCAGGGACGATTTGCCGGCGCCGTTGCGGCCGATCAGGCCGATGCGCTCGCCGGCGAGCAGATTCAGGTCGGCGTGGTCGAGCAGGGGATGGTGGCCGTAGGCAAGCTGGGCTTGGGCGAGGGCGAGCAGGGTATCGGACATGAGGCGGGCGGCGGTAAGGCGGTCGCTGGTCCCGGCGGCGCGCCGGGGCCAAAAGCATATTGTCGCAGTTTGGCCGGGCCGGCGCCGGAGACCCCCGGCGCTGTCGTACAATGCCGTCGCGGGGCAGATCGGGCGATCGCGGTGCCGTCAGGCATCGAGGAAGGTCCGGACTCCATCGGGCGCGATAGCGGCTAACGGCCGTCCGGCGATCCTTTCGGGGAAAGCCGAGGACCAGGGCCACAGAGACGAGTCTGCCGCGGGGGTGCGCCGCATGGCGCACACCGGTACGGCCATCTCCGTACCGTCCGTCCGGCCAGTCCGGGCGGTCCGCGGCAGGGTGAAACGCGGCAACCTCTATCGGGAGCAACATCAAATAGGCATGCGCCGGCTTCGTGCCGACAGGGCGGCCCGTCCGAGCATGCGGGTAGATGGCTAGAGCGGTCCAGCAATGGCCCGCCCAGAGGAATGATCGCCCGCCGGGGCAACCCGGCGTACAGAATCCGGCCTATAGATCTGTTCCGCTTCTTCTTTCCGGCGCATGCGGCGCCTCCCGCGGACGGGGCGGCCGCATGCGCGTGGGCGGCCATAGGGAATTATGCGCATTCGGTCCCTTTGGCGGCTGTGATACCCTGAACCATCATTTCGAACCGACGGCCCGCCGCGCGGATGCGTCCCGGGTACGCCGGCCGGATTCCCTCTTGGAAATCCAGCAGGAGACATCGGTGGCGGATTCGGCAGCATCATCCCTGTCGGAAACGGATGTCGGTCAGCGGCGTCCGCTGCTCGAAGTCCGGGACCTGACGAAAAGCTTCGGCGGCCTGCGGGCCGTGGATCATTGCTCGTTCCAGGTGGAACGCGGCACCATCACCGGGCTGATCGGTCCCAACGGCGCTGGCAAGACCACGGTGTTCAACCTCATCACCGGCTTCATCCCCCCCGATTCGGGACGGATCCTGCTGGACGACCAGGACATCGGCCACCTGCGCCCGGACCTGATCTTCGCGCGCGGCCTGTGCCGCACGTTCCAGATTCCCCGCGAACACGGCACCATGAGCGTCCTGGAAAACCTCATGCTGGTGCCGCCCGGGCAATCGGGCGAACATTGGTGGAACGCCCTGCTGCGCCCGAGCCTGGTCCGGGCCGAGGAAACCCGCCACCTGGACAAGGCGCGGGAAGTCCTGGAATACCTGCAGCTCACCCACGTCCAGCACGAATACGCGGCCAACCTGTCGGGCGGGCAGAAAAAGCTGCTGGAAATGGGCCGCATGCTGATGGCGGATCCGCGGATCATCCTGCTGGACGAGCCGGCCGCCGGCGTCAACCGCACCCTGCTGCAAAGCATCGTCCGCAACATCCAGACCCTGTCGCGCGAGCGCGGCATCACCTTCCTGCTGATCGAGCACGACATGAACATGGTCATGAGCCTGTGCGATCCGGTCATCGTCATGAGCGAAGGACGCAAGCTGGCCGAAGGCGCACCCGACGCGGTACGCAACGACCCGGCGGTGCTGGAGGCCTACCTGGGGGGGCAATATGC
>CBFGXR010000153.1:0-5415 GCA_965652675.1 uncultured Castellaniella sp. | reverse complement strand
GGGATGAAACGATGCGGATGTCTTCATGATGTCTCCTGTGGAGGAATGCGGTCCGAGGGCCGCGACGAAGGGATGCCTTGCCGTGCCGTCAGGCGGCCGCGGCATACCGGCGTTCGAGCCGGGCCGCATAGCGGGACAGGGGAAAGCAGATCAGGAAATAGCCCAGGGCCGCGAAGCCATAGGCCCACAAGGGTTTGTAGGTCGTGCTGGAGACAAGCTGCGCGGAACGGGACAGTTCCACGAAGCCGATGATGGCGGCCAGCGACGTCCCTTTGATCAGCTGCACCAGGAAACCGATGGTCGGGGCGAAGGACATCCGCAGCGCCTGCGGCAGCACCACGTAACGCATCCGATGCACATAGCCCAGCCCCAGCGCGCAGGCCGCCTCGCTCTGGCCGCGCGGCACCGCCTGGACACCGCCGCGCCAGATTTCACCCAGGAACGCGGCGGCGTGCAGGGTCAGGCCCACGGCCGCCGCCACCCACACGTTCACATGAAAGCCGAAGACCGGCAGGCCGTAAAAGACCAGGAACAGCTGCAGCAGCATCGGTGTGCCCTGGAAGAAGTCGATGAATCCCCCGGCCAGGACGCGCAGCCAGCGCATCGGCGCCGTGCGCGCCAGGGCAACCAGCAGACCGAACACCCCGCCGCCGGTGAAGGCGATAGCCGACAGAACGAGCGTGGCCTGGGCGCCGGCCAGGATCATCCAGATTTCATTGAGCGTGAATTCGCGAACCATGGCCTGGTCTCACTTGGTCGGATAGGAAAAGCAGGCGCGGTCGATCGCCTTGAACAGGGTGGAGAACAGCAGCGACATGCACAGGTACAGCAGAGTCGCGACGATGTAGACCTCGAAACTGCGAAAGGTCGTCGAATCGATGCTCTGGGACACCGAGGTGAGCTCCTCGGCCGAGATCGAGGACACGATGCTGGTCGTCAGCAGCAGCAGGATGAACTGCCCCGAAAGCGCCGGAAAGATCACGCGGAACGCGGGCTTGAGGATGATGTGCCGGAACGTCTGAAAGGGAGACAGGCCCAGCGCCGCTCCCGCCTCGAACTGGCCGCGCGGGATGGCTTCGATGCCGCCACGCACGATCTCGGCGGAAAAAGCGCCCAGGTTCAGGCTGAGCGCCACGACCGCCGCCGCCCAGGGCGACAGGCTGATGCCAAGCTGGGGCAGACCGAAGAAAATGAACAGGACCTGCACCAGGAAAGGCGTATTGCGGATGATCTCGACATAGCTCACGCTTGCGGCCCGCAGGATGGAGAAGCGACCGCGGCGCGCCAGAATCGTCAGCATCCCCAGGCTCAGTCCCAGCACGGTCGACAAGGCGGTGAGCGCCAGCGTCAGCAGGCAGCCATGCAGGAAGATTTCCCAATACGGCAGCAGCGCGGCGAAGTCGAAGGTGTAGGTCATGCGGGTCTCGGCTCTTGATCGTGAGACCAGTATATCAATCTGTGGAAAGCCTTTCCATATTGGAAATAGGTTCAAATACTAGGATTTTCCCTTAATAGAACTGAGTTCTAATATCCTTTTAGATCGAAATCGGCCATCTCGATCCTTCTCGGAACCTCGGGAGGATTCCAATATGGAACGGCTTTCCAATACAATGGGATCCACCACCGTGTCCTCCACGGCGCACCCACGCCACTCTCCCCACAAGGCCGACTCATGAGTAGCAACCTGCCCCGAGGGCTGTTCGTCCTGGAACTGCTCACCCGCAACCCGGGCGGCCTGCCCCTGCATGCCATCGCCACCGAATTGCAGGTCCCCCGAAGCACGGCCCACCGGATACTCGCCGAACTGGTGACCGCCGGCTACGTGCGACAACAGGATGGGGATTTCAGCCCCTATCGGCTGACCCTGAAGGTCGCCACGCTGGGCATGCAGTTCCTGTCGGCCACCGGCGTCGTCGAGCTGGTCCAGCCGGTGCTCGACAAGCTCGCCGCCGCCAGCGGGGAACTCGCGCGCATGAGCCTCGTCGAGAACGACCGGCTGATCTGGGTCGCCAAGGCTCAAGGCGCCCAGGGCGGCCTGCGCTACGATGCCCTGTCGGATCCCGGCGAAGACGTACGCCTGTTCTGCAGCTCCAACGGCCAGGCCTGGCTATCGACACTGACCGACCAGAAGGCGCTCGAAGTCGTCTCCCGGCAGGGCTTCGGCGAACCGGGCCAGTACGGCCCCAACGCACCCCGCACCATCGAAGCCTTCCTCGACAGTCTGCGCCTCGCCCGTGAACGAGGCTACGCCATCGTCCATGAAACCTACGAGGTCGGCCTGGCGGCCATCGCGGCGCCCGTTCTCGGCTCGAACGCCGGAACGGCGATCGGCGCGGTCAGCATCGCCGGACCCGAAGCCCGGATGCGGAACGCCGAGCGCCTCGTCCCCCTCATCCAGGATGCCGGCCGCGAACTGTCCGAGCTCAGTCCCGGCATCCTCGCCTGCGGCCGATAGGCGACGGCGAAAAAAAAGCGGAACGCTTCCGAAGAAGCGTTCCGCCGGACAGGACGCGAAGTCCTTATTCCTCGGCCGGGCCCTCGCCGTCGGCCGCGCCGGCGGCGTCCGGATCGGACTCATCGGAACCCACGTGGGCCATCTCCGACGGTTCCCCGAACGGATTGGCCAGTTCGCGGGCCGCGGCGCGTTCGGCCGCCTCGAAGATTTCCTTGTCGTGACGGGCGATGTGGTAGGACATGCCGGTACCGGCCGGGATCAGGCGGCCGACGATGACGTTTTCCTTCAGACCACGCAGCTCGTCGCGCTTGCCCATGATGGCGGCTTCGGTCAGCACCCGGGTGGTTTCCTGGAAGGACGCCGCCGAGATGAACGAATCCGTCGACAGGGACGCCTTGGTGATGCCCAGCAGCACGTTGTCGTACGTGGCCGGGATCTTGCCTTCGGTATCCATGCGGTCGTTTTCGTTCAGCAATTCGGAGCGTTCCACCTGTTCGCCGGTGATGAAGCTGGTGTCGCCGGAATTGCTGATGTTCACGCGGCGCAGCATCTGGCGCACGATCACTTCGATGTGCTTGTCGTTGATCTTCACGCCCTGCAGACGGTAGACGTCCTGGACCTCGTTGACGATGTAGGAAGCCAGCGGCTCGATACCCTGCAGACGCAGGATGTCGTGCGGATCGGCCGGACCGTCGACGATCAGTTCGCCCTTGTTGACCACCTGGCCGTCGTGCACCAGCACCTGCTTTTCCTTGGAAATCAGGAACTCGTGGCTGACGCCGTCCATGTCGGTGATCACCAGGCGCTGCTTGCCCTTGGTGTCCTTGCCGAAGGAGACCGTGCCGGTGACTTCGGCCAGCATGCCGGCGTCCTTGGGCGAACGGGCCTCGAACAGCTCGGCCACGCGCGGCAGACCGCCGGTGATGTCGCGGGTCTTCTGGGATTCCTGCGGAATCCGGGCGAGGAAGTCGCCCACGCCCACGGCCTGGCCGTCGCGCACGGTGATCAGCGCGCCCACGGGCAGCGAGATCGCCACCGCGTGATCGGTGCCGGCCACCTTGATTTCCTGGCCCTGCTCGTCGAGCAGCAGGATCTGCGGCCGCACGGAGGCGCCCTTGGTGCCGCGCGTCTTGGGCGTGATCACGACCAGGGTCGACAGACCGGTGATCTCGTCGACCTGACGGGCCACCGTGACGCCTTCCTCGATGTTGGCGAAACGGATCGTGCCGGAATATTCGGACACGATCGGACGCGTCAGCGGATCCCAGGTCGCCAGCTTGGCGCCGGCCTTGACCGTGTCGCCGTCGCCCACGACGATGGTGGCGCCGTAGGGCACCTTGTGGCGTTCGCGTTCGCGGCGGTTGTCGTCATAGATGACGATTTCGCCGGAGCGGGACACGGCGATGCGGTCGCCCTTGGCGTTGGTCAGGTAGCGCAGGCCGATGGCGAAGCCCACCGTACCGGCGGACTTGGTCTCGACCGAGCTGGCCATGGCCGAACGCGAGGCGGCGCCGCCGATGTGGAAGGTCCGCATCGTCAGCTGCGTGCCCGGTTCGCCGATGGACTGGGCGGCGATGACGCCGACCGCTTCGCCCTTGCTGACCAGATAGCCGCGGCCCAGGTCGCGGCCGTAGCAATGCGCGCACAGGCCATGACGGGTTTCGCAGGTGAGCGGGGTGCGGATCTTGACTTCGTCCACGCCCACTTCGTCCAGCAGTTCGACCAGGGTTTCGTCCAGCAGGGTGCCGGCCGGAATCAGGGTTTCCTGGGTGTCGGGGTTGACAATGTCGGCGGCCGCCACACGGCCCAGCACGCGGTCGCGCAGCGGTTCGATGACCTCGCCGCCCTCGACCAGGGCCTTCATCATGTAGCCATGGGAAGTGCCGCAATCGTCCTCGGTGATCACCAGATCCTGGGTCACGTCCACCAGACGGCGGGTCAGGTAACCCGAGTTGGCGGTCTTCAGGGCGGTGTCGGCCAGACCTTTACGCGCGCCGTGCGTCGAAATGAAGTACTGCAGCACGTTCAGGCCTTCACGGAAGTTCGCCGTGATGGGGGTTTCGATGATGGAGCCGTCGGGCTTGGCCATCAGGCCGCGCATCCCCGCCAGCTGGCGGATCTGGGCGGCGGAGCCCCGGGCGCCGGAGTCGGCCATCATGTAGATGGAGTTGAACGATTCCTGCTGGGCATCCTTGCCGTGGCGGTCGACGACCGGTTCCACGGACAGCTGTTCCATCATGGCCTTACTGACGCGGTCGCCGGCCTTGCCCCAGATGTCCACCACGTTGTTGTAGCGTTCCTGGGACGTGACCAGACCGGAGGAGTACTGCTTGTCGATTTCCTTGACCTCTTTCGAAGCCTGGGCCAGGATTTCGTTCTTGACGTCGGGCACGACCATGTCGTTCATGGCGATCGAGATGCCGCCGCGCATGGCCAGGCGGAAACCGGTCTGCATCAGCTTGTCGGCGAAGATCACCGTCGCGCGCAGGCCGCAGCGGCGGTACGACATGTTGATCAGGCGCGAGATTTCCTTCTTCTTCAGCGCCTTGTTCAGCACCGAGAAGGGCAGGCCCTTGGGCAGGATCTCGGACATCAGCGCACGGCCGACCGTGGTCTGGAAACGGCCCACGACCGCCTTCCATTCGCCGTTCTCGTCCTTGACGTATTCCGGCAGGCGGGTCGTGATGCGCGTCTGCAGCTCGACTTCGTGGTTGTCGTAGGCGCGCTGGACCTCGGCCAGGTCGGCCAGGAACATGCCCTCGCCCTTGCCGTTGATGCGTTCACGCGTGGCGTAGTACAGACCCAGCACCATGTCCTGGGAAGGCACGATGGCGGGTTCGCCGTTGGCCGGGAACAGGACGTTGTTGGAAGCCAGCATCAGGGTGCGGGCTTCCAGCTGGGCTTCCAGCGACAGCGGCACGTGCACGGCCATCTGGTCGCCGTCGAAGTCGGCGTTGAAC
>CBFGXR010000152.1:0-5448 GCA_965652675.1 uncultured Castellaniella sp. | reverse complement strand
GTTCGGCCAGGGCGCGCAGGCGGCGGTCGGGGGCGTCGGCCAGGCGCAGGCCGGCCAGGCCTTCGAGTTCCCGCCGGTCCCTGGCGTGTCCCGTTTCAGGGCCGGCTGCCTGGCCCGCGGCCCCCAGCCAGGCCTCGGCCAGCCGCCGGGGCCAAATGTACGCCAGCGCGGCGCCCACGGTCTGGCGTCCGCCGGTCTTGGCCGCCACCAGGGCCTCGGCCATGTCGCGGCCGGGCGACAGGTCGATGCGGATCGGATCGCCCGGGCGCCAATGGCTGGAAATCTGCAGGATGCCCGGCCCCGACAGGCCACGATGGGTGAACAGCAGGTCCTCCAGGAATTCGGCGCGGGCCGGCCGGCGGGACCGTTTGCCGCCGCCGGGCTTGCCGCCGCCGTCGATCGCGGCGGCCTCGTGCGACAGGCGCACTTCCAGGGACACGCCGGCCAGAGCCGCGTAGGGCCGCCATTGGTCCGCGTCGAAGGTCAGCGGCACCAGCGCCGGGCGCGGCTCGACGATGCACAGGCCGAACTGGCGCGCGATCCGCAGGCTGAAATCGGTGGCGCCCAGCTGCGGAATCGCCATGCCGCCGGTCGCCAGCACCAGCCGCGCGGCCCGGACCGGCCCCGCGTCGGTGTCCAGGCGGAAGCCGTCCGCTTCCCGGGCCACGTCCCGGACCGCGCAAGGCATGCGCCACCGCACCCCGCCCGCCTCGCATTCGCGGCGCAGAACCTGGATGACGGATTCGCTGGAATCGTCGCAGAACAGCTGGCCCCGGTGCTTTTCATGCCAGGACACGCCATGCGCGCGCAGCAGGTCCAGAAAGTCGCCCGGCCCGTAGGCCCGCAGGGCGGAACGGCAGAAGTCGGGATTGCGCGACAGGAACTGCGCGGGGCTGGCGCCCAGGTTGGTGAAATTGCAGCGCCCGCCGCCGGAGATGCGGATCTTTTCCGCCAGCCGTTCGGCGTGGTCGATCAGCACCACCCGCAGGCCGCGCTGCGCCGCCACGGCGGCGGCCATCATGCCGGCCGCGCCGGCGCCCACCACCGCCGCGTCGAAACGGGTCCCCACGAGGCTCAGGCGCCTTCGCGGATGCAGTCCACGTAATAGTGCCGCCGGCCCTGCTCGTCGGTCTCGTACGCCAGCCCATGGACGTCGGTTTCGAAGCCCGGGAACTGCTGATTGAATTCCTGGGTGAACTTCAGGTAGTCGACGATGTCGCGGTTGAAGCGTTCGCCCGGGATCAGCAGCGGGATGCCCGGCGGATAGGGCGTCAGCAGCACGCCGGTGACGCGGCCTTCGAGCCGGTCGACCGGGACGCGCTCGACCTCGCGGTGGGCCATGCGCGCATAGGCGTCGGCCGGGCGCATGGCCGGCACCATGTCGCTGAGATACACCCGCGTGGTCAGGCGCGCGAAATCGTAGTGGCGATAGGCCTCGTGGATCTGCTGGCACAGGTCGCGCAGGCCCATGCGCTCGTAGCGCTTGTGGGCGCGGCTGAATTCCGGCAGCACCCGCCACAGGGGCTGGTTGCGGTCGTAGTCGTCCTTGAACTGCTGCAGGGCGGTCAGCAGCGTGTTCCAGCGGCCCTTGGTGATGCCGATGGTGAACAGGATGAAGAAGGAGTACAGGCCGGTCTTTTCCACCACCACGCCGTGCTCGACCAGGTAGCGCGAGACCAGCGCCGCCGGGATGCCGGAATCGGCGAAGGTGCCCGAGATGTCCAGCCCCGGCGTCACCACCGTGGCCTTGATCGGGTCGAGCATGTTGAAGCCTTCGGCCAGATCGCCGAAGCCGTGCCATTCGTCGCCCGAACCCAGCACCCAGTCCTCGCGGTTGCCGATGCCTTCGGACACCAGGCGGTTGGGCCCCCAGACCTTGAACCACCAGTCGTTCTTGCCGAACTCGGATTCGACCTTGCGCATGGCGCGGCGGAAATCCAGGGCCTCGCGAATGGATTCCTCGACCAGGGCCGTGCCGCCCGGGGGTTCCATCATGGCCGCCGCCACGTCGCAGGACGCGATGATGGCGTACTGCGGCGAGGTCGAGGTGTGCATCAGGAACGCCTCGTTGAAGATGTTGCGGTCCAGCTGGCGCGATTCGCAGTCCTGCACCACGATCTGCGAGGCCTGCGACAGGCCCGCCAGCAGCTTGTGCGTGGAGTGCGTCGCGTAGATCATCGTGTCCTGGCTGCGCGGCCGGTTCGGACCGATGGCGTGCATGTCCTCGTAGAACTCGTGGAAGGCCGCATGCGGCAGCCAGGCCTCGTCGAAATGCAGGGTGTCGATTTCGGAACCGAGCTTTTCCTTGATCATCTCGACGTTGTAGATCACGCCGTCGTAGGTGCTCTGGGTCAGCGTCAGGATGCGCGGGCGCTTGTTGACGGCCTCGCGGGCGAAGGGGTTGGCCTCGATCTTGCGGCGGATGCTCTCGGGGTCGAACTCTTCCAGCGGAATCGGACCGATGATGCCCAGGTGGTTGCGCGTGGGGCGCAGGAACACCGGGATGGCGCCGGTCATGGTGATGGCGTGCAGGATCGACTTGTGGCAGTTGCGGTCCACCACCACCACGTCGCCCGCGGCGACGTTGGCGTGCCAGACGATCTTGTTGGACGTGGAGGTGCCGTTGGTGACGAAGAAGCAGTGGTCGGCGTGGAAGATGCGCGCCGCGTTGCGTTCGGATTCGGCCACCGGGCCGGTGTGGTCCAGCAGCTGGCCCAGTTCGTCCACCGCGTTGCAGACGTCGGCGCGCAGCATGTTTTCGCCGAAGAACTGGTGGAACATCTGCCCCACGGGGCTTTTCAGGAAGGCCACCCCGCCCGAGTGCCCGGGACAGTGCCAGGAATAGGAGCCGTCGGAGGCGTATTCCAGCAGTTCGCGAAAGAACGGCGGCGGCAGGCTGTCCAGGTAGGCGCGGGCTTCGCGGATGATGTGGCGCGCGACGAATTCCGGCGTGTCCTCGAACATGTGGATGAAGCCGTGCAGTTCGCGCAGGATGTCGTTGGGGATGTGCTGCGAAGTGCGCGTTTCCCCGTACAGGTAGATGGGGATGTCCTCGTTGCGGAAGCGCAGTTCGCCGATGAAGGCGCGCAGGTTCTTGATCGCGTTGGCGACGTCTTCGGGGGAATCCTCGTCGAATTCCTCGTCGTCGATCGACAGGATGAAGGCGCTGGCGCGGCTCTGCTGCTGCGCGAAGGAACTGAGGTCGCCATAGCTGGTGACCCCCAGGACCTCGACACCCTCGGCCTCGATGGCCGACGCCAGGGCGCGGATGCCGAAGCCCGAGGCGTTCTCGGAGCGGTAGTCTTCGTCGATGATGACGATGGGAAAGCGGAATTTCATGGCGGCTAGGTACGCGGCAGCGTGACCCCTTGCTGGCCCTGGTATTTGCCGCCCCGGTCGGCGTAGGAGGTCTCGCAGACCTCGTCGCTTTCGAAGAACAGCATCTGGGCGCAGCCCTCGCCCGCGTAGATCTTCGCCGGCAGGGGGGTGGTGTTGGAGAATTCCAGCGTCACGTGGCCTTCCCATTCGGGTTCCAGCGGCGTGACGTTGACGATGATGCCGCAGCGGGCATAAGTGCTTTTCCCCAGGCACACGGTCAGCACGGAACGCGGGATGCGGAAATATTCGACCGTGCGGGCCAGGGCGAAGGAATTGGGCGGGATGATGCACACGTCGCCCTGGAAATCCACGAAGGACTTTTCATCGAAGGCCTTGGGGTCGACGATGGTGGAGTTGATGTTCGTGAAGATCTTGAATTCGTTGGCGCAGCGCACGTCGTAGCCGTAGCTGCTGGTGCCGTAGCTGACGATCCGCTGGCCGTCGACCGAGCGCACCTGGCCGGGCTCGAAGGGTTCGATCATGCCGGCCTGCGCGGCGCGCCGGATCCAGCGGTCGTTTTTGATGCTCATGGGCGCCCTCTGTTCAAAGTTGCGGTATTTTAAGGCACATCGCGGCGCGCGGCGCGCCCGATCCATGCTTAGTCCATCGAGAACCAGCGGTAGACCAGCGCCAGGCCGCTGACGGTGCCCGTGGTCACCTCGGCCTGCAGCCCGCGCATCAGCCGGTAGCTCAGCCGCGCCACGGTGCCGGTCTGCGCCAGGGCCTGCTCCAGGCTCAGCCGCAAATCGTCGGTCAGGGTCTTGCCGGCCAGGACGAAACGCTGTTCGATGGGACTGGCGCCCGCGTCCAGGCCGCTGACCACGCTCTCGACCGGCAGGATGCTGCCGGTGCTGCCCAGTTCGCCCGAACGCATGCTCAGTTCGTCCAGGCCGAAGCGCTTGTAGAACGGCTCACCGCCCGACAGGAAGGAACTGCCCACGGAAAACAGCAGCGACATGTCGCCGCCGCCCTGGTCCGGACCGTGCCCCAGCAGCAGCCAGGTCAGTTTTTCAGTCTCGCTGACCTCCGGGATCGACATCAGGTCGATGCGCGGACGCCGGGCGGTGCCGGCCACCCGGACCCCGGCCTGCACCGCCACATCGGTGCGCAGAGCCTGGATGTCGAGCACGGGATTGGCCACGTCGCCCTGAAAGGTGATGGTGCCGCGCCGCAGCTGCAGGTGCTGGCCGTAGGCGTTGATGGCGCCGCCGCGGGTGCGCAGCTGGCCCAGCGCCGTGAGCTTGCCGTCCGCCATGCGCAGGTCCATGCTGCCGATCAGCCCCGAGTCCAGGCCGAATCCGGTCAGGTAGAAGCGCGGCCCCAGGTCGACGGTCAGGTCGGCCCGCAGGTCCAGCGGCGGCGACGCCGGCGACGGCGCATCCCCGGCGCCCGGTTCCAGGATCACCACATCGCCGTCCAGGGACGGGATGGCGTTGAGCATGTCGAGGTCGAACCAGCCGGCGTCGGCCGTGATCTTGCCGCCGATGCGGATCTCCGGCAGGGTCGCCCGGACCTGGAGATCGCCGCTGATCATGGCGTAGCGGTCGGAACGCTGCAGGATCGGATACCGCCGGAAAGCGGCATCCACCCGGCCCTGGCTTGCGATCAGGTCCCAGGCGCCCGACAGGTCCAGGAAACCATCCTGGGCGTCCGGATTTTCCGCGATCCAGGTGGCGGTGCGCCATTCCTTGGGCACGACCCGGCGCACCGCCGGAAAGCGCAGATGATCCAGCAGCACCCGGGTGCCGTCGAAATGGGCCTGCAAGGTCCCGTCCAGCAGGCGCACGCCCTGGTCGGCGACCAGCAGGCGCAGGCCGTCGCCGCGCAGCGGACCGGACAGGGTCCAGCGCCCGTCCGGCCGGCTGTGGCCCTGGATGTCGGCATGGAGGGTGCCGCCGATTTCCATTTCCCCGCCCAGCAGCAGGTTCACCCAGGCCAGATCCTCGCATTCGGCCTCGAAGCGCAGGTGCCGTTCGTCCTGCGGCCGCAGGGCCAATCCGCCCCCCGGGGTCGCGTGGATCGGCGTGTCGGCCCGCAGGCGCATGCTGCCCATTTCGCGTGTGCGGATCC
>CBFGXR010000151.1:0-5451 GCA_965652675.1 uncultured Castellaniella sp. | reverse complement strand
GGCGCGGACGATCACGCTGGTGACCACCGGCTGGTGCAGCAGCCAGGCCAGCGCCAGTTGGCCCGGCGTGCAGCCATGGTCCCGGGCCATGCGCCGCAGCGGCGCCAGCAGCGCCTGGTTGCGCGCGAAGGCCTCGGGCTGGAAGCGCGGCATGCGCCGCCGCAGGTCGCCGTCGTCCAGCGCCGCCATGTCGGGCAGGCCGTCGGCCAGGAAGGCGCGGGCCAGCGGGCTGAAAGCCACCAGCGCCGCGCCCAGTTCGCGGCAGGCTTGCAGGACGGCGATCTCGACTTCGCGCGACCACAGGGAATATTCGCTCTGGACGGCGGCGATCGGATGCACGGCGTGCGCCCGCCGCAGCGTGGCGGCCGAGACTTCCGACAGGCCGATGGCGCGGATCTTGCCCGCGCGGACCAGGTCCGCCAGGGCGCCCACGCTGTCCTCGATGGGCACGGCCTTGTCCCAGCGGTGCAGGTAGTACAGGTCGATCACGTCGGTGCGCAGGCGGTGCAGGGAATCCTCGCAGGTCCGGCGCAGGGTTTCGGGCCGGCCGTCGATGCGGCGTTGGCCGTTCTCGCGGAAGATGCCGCATTTGCTGGCCAGCATGAAGCGGCTGCGATGCGGGGCCAGCACCCGGCCCAGCAGTTCTTCGTTGTGGCCGAAACCGTAGAGCGCCGCCGTGTCGAACAGCGTCACCCCCCGGTCCAGCGCCCCCAGCAGCAGGGCCTCGGCATCGGCCGGGGCGGCCGCCGGGCCGTAGCCGTGGCTCAGGCTCATGCAGCCCAGGCCGATGGGAAACACCGGGAAACCGGCCAGCGCGCGCGTCGTCGTCTTCGTCGTCATAGTGGTCCGATTATCCCCATAAACAGGACGGCCCGGTAAGACCGGGCGCGTCACTAACAGCTATGCCGGATTGCTATGAAACCCGGATACCACCCCTGGCGCTACATCTTCCCGGGATCCTTGACGGCCTCGACCGTGGCGAATTCCACGTTCTGCAGCACGCCGCCGACCTTCTCGACCTTGCGGATGTAGACGTTCTGGATGATGTCGCGGGTCTGCGGATCGATTTCCACCGGGCCGCGCGGGCTGGTCCATTTCAGGCCCTTGACCGCCGCCATGAAGGCGTCGCCGCCGGCATCGCCCTGGGTCTTTTCCAGCGCTTCGCGGATCAGGCGCATGCCGTCGTAGGCCGCCACGGCCACCATATTGGGGCGCGTACCGGGATAGGCCTGGGCATAGGCCTTGACGAAGGCCGCGTTTTCCGGCGAATCGTGCGCCTGTGAATAGTGGAACGAGGTGATCATGCCCAGGGCGTTGTCGCCCATGGCCGCGAGCACGTCCTCGGTGACCACGTCGCCGGTGGCCAGCAGCCGGATGCCGGCGTCGGCCAGGGCGCGTTCCTTGTAGCTCTTGGCGAAGGCGACTCCTTGTTCGCCGTTGGGCACGAACAGGAAGATCGCGTCCGGCTTGGCGTCCTTGATCTTCTGCAGGAACGGCGCGAAGTCCGGGCTGGTCAGCGGCGTGTGGACTTCGCCCACCACCTCGCCGCCCGCGGCGGTGAAGGTCTTCTTGAACTGGGCCGCCGCGTCGTGGCCAGGACCGTAGTCGGCCACGGCGACGTACACCTTGTGGATGCCGTTGGCCGCCGCCCAGCTCGCCATCGGGGCGGCCACCTGCGGCAGGGTCATGGACGTGCGCACGATGTAGGGCGACTTCTCGGTGATCGAGGACGTCGCGGCGTTCATCACGACCATCGGCACCTTGGCCTCGGTCGCCAGGGGCGCGACGGAAAACGCGCCCGGCGTCAGGCCGAAGCCGGCCAGGATCTCGGCCTTGTCCTGAATCAGCAGGGTCTGCGCCTG
This sequence comes from uncultured Castellaniella sp., assembly GCA_965652675.1. Lineage (GTDB taxonomy): Bacteria > Pseudomonadota > Gammaproteobacteria > Burkholderiales > Burkholderiaceae_B > Castellaniella. The sequence goes on along the minus strand of CBFGXR010000151.1, from coordinate 3,589 downwards.
GCGCTTGCTGATCGACGGCGACACGCCGGTGTCGTCCTTTTCGATCAGCACGATCTTGCGGCCCGCCACCGTGTCGCCGTGTTCCTTCAGATAGAGTTTCGCGCCGTTCACCATCTGCTGTCCGGTCGAGGCGAACGGCCCCGACAGCGGCAGGATCATGCCGACCTTCAGGTCCTGGGCCTGGGCGGCGCCCGCCCCTCCGGCCGCGAAGACGCAGGCGGCCAGCAGTTTACCGATCGTATGCTTCACGTATGTCTCCTTGTCTTGTCATCGTGAAATGCCTGGAATGTCGATGTGTCAAATATAAATGAAAGCGCCGGCCCTGTATCTACAGATCCAGCACCAGCATGGCGGTGCGCGCGCGCGAGCAGCACGGCGTGAACTGGTCGTTGGCCGCGTGCTCGGCGTCGGTGAGGTAGGTGTCGCGGTGCTCCGGCACGCCTTCGCGCACGCCGGTCAGGCAGGTGCCGCAGATGCCTTCCTCGCAGGACACGGGGATGAACACGCCCTGCCGGTCCAGCGCCGACGTGACGGTTTCATCGGCCGGGATGTCGAAGACTTCGCCGGTGCTGGCCAGCTTGACCTGGAAGGCCACGTCCCCTTCCGCCGGGGCCGCCGGCCGCTGGTCCTCGTCGAGGGCGAAGCGCTCGAAGTGGAGGCGTGCCTCGTCCACGCCGGCCGCGCGCGCCTGGCCGAGGATGAAATCGATGTAGCCCGACGGTCCGCAGACGTAGACGTGGGTGTCCGGACCGGCCGCGGCCAGGACGGCCCGCGCATCCAGGGCGGTGTCGGGTTCGTCGTCGAAATGCGCCTGGGCGTGTCCCGCCAGGGCCGGCCCCAGGATCTCGTCCAGGAAGGCGGCGCGGTCGCGGGAACGGCAGCTGTAGTGCAGGTCGAAGCCGGCGCCGGTCGCCAGCAGGCGGCGCGCCATGCACAGCAGCGGCGTGATCCCGATGCCGCCGGCGAACAGCAGGCTGCGCTCGGCCGCCACCAGCGGAAAGCGGTTGCGAGGTTCGCTGATGCGCAGCAGATCCCCCACGCGCACCTGGTCGTGCACGGCCACCGAGCCCCCGCGCGACTGCGGCTCGCGCAGCACGCCGATCAGGAAATGGGACCGCTGCAGGCAGTCGTTGAGCAGGGAGTACTGGCGGATGAAGCCGCCCGGCAGGTGCACGTCGATGTGCGCCCCGGGCGAGAATTCCGGCAGCGGTCCGCCGTCGGGATCCACGAGTTCCAGGCTGACGACGTCCTGGGCCGCCTGATGCTTGCCGGCGACCCGCACGGACAGGGATACGGTGTTCATGTCTTTCTCGTTCCTATCGGCCCGGCGCGCGGGCCGGACCTTTCTTGAAGCGTTCAGGCGGCCGTGGTCTCGGCCTCGGCCTGGATCAGGTCGTCCAGGACGCGCCGCGCCCGCACGCCGCCGGCGTCGATGTTCAGGGCCAGCAGCCGGCGGCCGGGGAAATTGCGCTGGTTGCGCTGCTGCGCCTCCAGCACGGCCAGGTCCTGGCTGAAGATCCTGCCCTGCCCTTCGCGGATCGCGTCGGTCAGGGCGGCGTCGTCGGGCTGGAAGTGGCGGGCCATGCCCCAGAAATACCAGTGCGAGGACTCGGTCTCGGGCGTCATGAAGTCCACGACGACGGCCGAAACCTTGTCGCGGGGATCGGCGTCGAAGCCGCCCTTGCCCGCCAGCGCCACGCCCACGTCGATCAGCACGTGGCCCGGCGCGTGAAAGCGCGACATCTGCCAGCGGTCGACCGGCGCCTGATCGTCCAGGCCGTGGGCCCGCATGGCCGCCTGCCAGAAAGGCGGCGCGACGATGCCGTGCATGACGCGGCTGGTGACGATCTGGTCGCCTTCGACCCGGGTCTGGACCGGCGCCTCGTCGATCTCGCCCTGGCCGATGCTGTCGGCGTGCACGTAGGCCTCGTGGGTCAGGTCCATCAGATTGTCGATCATCAGCCGGTAGTCGCAATCGATATGGTAAAGCCCGCCGCCGTACGCCCATTCGGGATGGCCGGCCCAGAACAGGTCGGGGATGGCCGACTCGTCGGCGCGTTCGGGGTCGCCCGGCCAGATCCAGACGAAGCCGTGCCGCTCCACCACCGGATAGCTGCGGATACAGGGAAAGCCGCCCACTCGCTGCTTGGGCATGGAGACGGCCTTGCCGTCGCAGCCCATGACCAGGCCGTGGTAGCCGCACATCAGGTTGCCGTCCACGACCGCGCCCAGCGACAGCGCCGCGCCCCGGTGGGGACAGAAATCCTCGAGCGCCGCGACCTTGCCTTGCGCGCCCCGGTAGAGCGCGACGGGCTGGCCGCAGATCGTACGGCCCAGGGGCCCATCCGTGAGTTCATCGGGCGTACAGGCCACGTACCAGGCATTCTTGGGAAACATCGTCAACCTCCTGGCGGGTCGCCCGTAATCGCGCGGCCCGGTCCTTCGTTCGGGATAATCTTCAGTACACTGAAGATTCAAGGCTATCTTATTTTCTCGCATGTCGATCCCATATCGGTGCTTACCCTTAGACCCCGTCGGCAACAGGGTTTTCGACGGCGTCCTCGGCGAGCCTGGGCCGCGCCGCCGTCAGCGGCGCCCGGCTCTGATGGTTGTTCACATCCACCAGTTTTTGCAGCAGCGCCATGAACCGGGCCTCTTCCCGGGGCGAGAATTTCTCGAAGATGCGCCGGTGCAGCCGGCCAATGGCGTCGTTGAGCGACAGCAGCAGGTCCCTGCCCTGATCGGTCAGCGTCAGGATCCGCTGGCGGCGGTTCGCCGGATCCACCCGCCGGGACAGCAGGCCCTTTTCTTCCAGCCGCGTCGCCACGCTGGCGGCCGTGGACGTGTCGATGGCCGCCAGCCCCGCCACGGACACCTGATCGACCCCAGGATTGTCCAGCAGCACGCACAGCACGGCATACTGCATGGGCGTGACCTGGCTGCCGATCTCGTCATGGAAGACCGAGGCGGAAATCTGCTGCGCGCGGCGCAGCAGATGGCCAGGCTGGGTGTAAAGGGGTTCTCGCAGGATCGGATCGGACATGCGGGCATCTCGCCGGAGGCCGCCGGGCGCGCGGCCGGAAAAGGACACGATCGGGCGCCGCCCCCGCGCCTGCTTCCGTTCATTATCGCTCACGGCGCACCACCCACCACTACGCACGACATCGGCGAACACTGGACCGAAGCCGTACGTGCCGTGCCACCGGACGGGCAAAATTGTCCCTCCCTTGTTGCATCAGCCGATGCGCGATGCCATCCTCGCCAGCAACCTCAATCCGCCGGCGCGGCTCACACAACCCGTCACCCAGGAATCTCCCGCATGAAAAAGGAACTCATCCAGAAGCTGCACAAAAGCTTCGAGGACTGTGCCCATCAGACCGGGACAGGTGTCGAATTCTGGTTGGCGCGCGAACTTCAGGACCTGCTGGGCTACACCCAGTGGCGCAATTTCGAGGCCGTGATCGACAAGGCCAAGACGGCTTGCGAAAAAGCCGGGCAAGCAGTAGTGGATCATTTTGCTGACGTCAGCAAAATGATCGACCTGGCCAAAGGCGCTCAGCGCGCAGTCGACGATCTGGCCCTCACCCGC
>CBFGXR010000150.1:0-5490 GCA_965652675.1 uncultured Castellaniella sp. | reverse complement strand
GAAAGGCGATCAGGCCTTCCTCGATGTGTTCCAGCCAGTTTTTCAGCATGGAGGGTGCTCCTTTTCAGGGTGCGGCGCGCAGGCGCGCCGGCCACCCACGCGTCGGAAGGGGTGGCCGGATCGCGGCGATCACTCGTCGTTGGACGCCCGCGCCTTCGCGATCAGGTCCTCGCCGATCTGGCCCGAGAACCTGCTCCAGACGGGCCGGACAGCCTCGCGCCACGCGGCGACGTCCCGCTTGGACAGGGTCTGGATCTTGGCCTTGCCGGCCTCGGCGATGCGCTGGCGATCGCGGTCGTTGATTTCGGCCGCGAGCTTGTTGGCATAGGCCGTCGCGCCCGCCATGGCCTTGCTCAGACCCGCCTGGACGTCCTTGGGCAGGCCGTCCCACCACGCGGCATTGGCGATCACCATGTAGTCGATCGCGCCATGGTTGGTGACCGCGATGGTCTTCTGGACCTCGTGGATCTTCTGCGAGTAGATGTTCGACCAGGTGTTCTCCTGGCCATCGACCACGCTGGTCTGCAGGGCCTGGTAGACCTCGGAGAAAGCCAGCTTCTGGGGATTGGCGCCCAGCTGGCGGAACTGGGCCTCGAGCACGTCGGAGGCCTGGATGCGGAATTTCAGGCCCTTGACGTCCTCGGGGCGGGTGAGCTTGTCCTGGTTGGTGGACAGCTGCTTGAGGCCGTTGTGCCAGTAGGCCAGGCCCTTGATGCCCTTGGTCTTCATGGAATCCAGCAATTCCTGGCCCGCCGGACTGGACTGGAAGCGGTCCACGGCGCCCATGTCGTCGAACATGAAGGGCAGGTCGAATATCTGCAGCTTCTTGGTGTAGCGGTCGAACTTGGACAGGGACGGCGCGATGATCTGCACGTCGCCCAGCAGCAGGGCTTCCATTTCCTTGCCGTCGCCGAAGAGCTGGGAGTTCGAGAACACCTGGACCTCGACCTTGCCCGGCAGGGCGGCTTCCGCCAGTTCCTTGAATTTCAGCGCGCCCTGGCCCTTGGGCGTCTTTTCGGCGACGACGTGACTGAACTTGACGACGATGGGCGCCGCCCTGGCCGCGCCGGCGGCCAGGCCGATGGACAGCGAAAGCCCGAGCGCGACGGCCAGGCGGGTGAACGGACTGGGTTTCATGGTTGTCTCCTTGTTTTATGATGCGAAATCCCGCCGGCTTCCAGGCCATGCGAGGCCCGCGGGACATGCGGTACGGCGGGATTCAATCGGCTCCCGCCGCCAGGCCGAGTTCCTTCAGGATGGACTGCGTGTGCTGGCCCAGCGCGGGCACGTCTCCCATGACCGCCTGATCGGCGCTCGCGATGCCGGGCGGCAGCAGGGCGGGCAGGCGCCCGGCGGGACTCTGGACATCGACCCAGCGATGGCGCGCGCGCAACTGCGGGTGCGCCCACAGATCGGCCATGCCGTTCATCCGCGCGTTGGCGATGCGCGCCTCGTCCAGGCGCGCCACGACCTGTTCTGCCGTCAGGCCGGCGAAGACCTCCAGGATCAGCGCGCGCAGATCGGCCCGCGCCGCCGAACGGCGGGAATTGGTCGAGAACCGAGGATCGGCCGCCAGTTCCGGGCGTTCCAGCACCCGTTCGCAGAACACCCCCCATTCGCGCTCGTTCTGCAGGCCCAGAATCACGGTCTTTCCATCCCCGGCGGCGAACGGCCCATAGGGATAGATGGTGGCGTGGGACGCCCCGCTGCGCGGCGGCGGGGGCGCGCCCTCGAAGCTGTAGTACATCGGGTAGGACATCCATTCCGCCATGCTTTCCAGCATGGAGACGTCGATGTGCCGGCCCAGACCCGTCCGGCCGCGCTCGATCAGCGCCGCCAGGATGTTCGTGTAGGCGTACATGCCGGCCGCGATGTCGGCGATCGAGCACCCGGCCTTGGCCGGCTCGTCGTCCGAGCCCGTCACCGACAGGAAGCCGGACTCGCTCTGGATCAGCAGGTCGTAGGCCTTCTTGTCCCGATAGGGGCCGTCGTTGCCATAGCCGGAAATGTCGCAGACGATCAGCCCCGGGAAACGCCCGTGCAACGCCTCGTGGGACAGGCCCAGGCGGGCGGCCGCGCCCGGCGCCAGGTTCTGCACCAGCACGTCCGCCTTTTCCAGCAGGCGGTCCATGACCTCGGCGGACGCGGGTTCCTTGATGTCCAGCGCCAGGCTTTCCTTGGAGCGGTTCACCCAGACGAAATGAGACGACAGGCCCCGCACGCGCTCGTCGTAGCCGCGCGCGAAATCGCCGACCCCCGGCCTTTCGATCTTGATGACGCGCGCGCCCAGGTCCGCCAGCTGGCGGGTGCAGAACGGCGCGGCGATGGCGTGTTCCAGCGTGACGACGGTGATGCCTTGCAGCGGCAGCATGACGGATCCCCTCAGAACGAACGCGGCATGCCCAGCACGTGCTGGCCGACATACGACAGGATCAGGTTCGTCGAAATGGGCGCCACCTGGTAGAGACGCGTTTCCCGGAACTTGCGCTCGATATCGTATTCGCACGCGAACCCGAAACCGCCATGCGCCTGCAGGCACGCATTGGCCGCCTCCCAGGAGGCGTCGGCCGCCAGCAGCTTGGCCATGTTGGCCTGCGCGCCGCAATCCTCATGCCGATCGAACAGCGCGCAGGCCTGGTAGCGCATCAGGCTCGCGGCCTCGACATTGATGTAGGCGCGCGCGATCGGAAACTGCACGCCCTGGTTCTGGCCGATCGGCCGGCCGAACACGACCCGTTCGCCGACATATTTCCGCGCGCGATCCACGAACCAGTGGCCGTCGCCGATGCACTCCGCGGCGATCAGGGTCCGCTCGGCGTTCAGGCCGTCCAGAATGTATTTGAATCCCTTGCCTTCCTCGCCGATCAGGTTTTCCTCCGGAATCTCCAGATCCTCGAAGAACAGTTCGTTGGTCTCGTGATTGACCATGTTCAGGATCGGACGCACCGTCAGGCCGTTGCCGATGGCGCTGCGCAGATCGACCATGAAGATCGACATGCCCTCGGATTTCCTGCGCACCTGGTCCAGGGGCGTGGTGCGCGCCAGCAGCACCATCAGGTCGGAATGCTGGACGCGGGAAATCCAGACCTTCTGGCCGTTGACCACATAGCGCCCGTCCTTCTTCACGGCGGTCGTCTTGATCCGGGTGGTGTCCGTGCCGGTCGTCGGCTCCGTCACCGCCATGGACTGCAGGCGCAATGCCCCGCTGGCGATGCCGGGCAGCCAGGCGTTCTTCTGGGCCTCGGAACCATGCCGCAGCAGCGTGCCCATGTTGTACATCTGTCCATGGCAGGCGCCCGAATTGCCGCCCGCCCGATTGATTTCCTCCATGATGACGGAGGCCTCGGTCAGGCCCAGGCCCGATCCGCCATAGGCCTCCGGGATCAGGGCCGACAGCCAGCCGGCCCGGGTCAGCGCATCGACGAATTCGGCGGGATAGCCCCGCGCCTCATCGACACGCCGGAAATAGTCGTCGCCGAACTGGGCGCACAGGTCCCGGATGGCGTCGCGGATGTCCTGATGGGAAGTTGCCGTGTCTTTCATGCGCTGTCTTCGATTCCTGGTGGCCGGGCGTCCGGCGGAAAGCCCGGACGGGAGCCCATAGAATGAAGGAGCCGCTTGGAACAGACAATTTCGTTTTGCCAAACAGGGCCTTTCGCCGCCGGGGCCGGCCGCCCCGCCCGGTCATCAGGCCGCGCCGCACGGCTCCGATGCGCAATCCGGCGCCGACGCCGCGTCGGCGGCCAGGAGATCGACCAGTTCCTGGGCGAACGCGGGCAGCGGTTCCGCGTCCCGCACGCACAGGTGCAGGTCCCTGCGGGACCAGGCGTCTTCGAGCGAAATGATGCGGATGGGCGTGTCGCGCGCGTAGCGGTGGGCGGCGGACGCGGGAATGACGCCGATGCCGACTTTCGCGGCGACCAGGCGGCAAACCGTCTCGAACTGGTTTCCGACCTCGACCCGGAACCGCAGGATGCGGCCCAGGTCCTCGGCCGCCTTGAGCAGCAGCGCATGGATGGCGCTGGACTCGAACAGGCAGATGAAATCGAAATCCAGCGTCTGCTCGAACGCGCAGGACGTCCCCCGCGCCAATGGGTGGCCTTCCCAGACGGCCAGCGCGAGCCTGTCCGAGCGATACGGCAGATACCGCACGCCCGCGCCGCCGCCGCTGCCCTGGGCCGTGATGCCGATATCGGCCGCCCCGTCGACGACCGCCTTGACCACCTGATGGCTGAGCCGCTCGCGCAGTTCGACGTTGACGTCGGGATGGGTCACCAGATACCGGCCCAGCACGTCCGGGACGAACTCGTTCATGGCGGTCGTATTGGCATACAGCCTGACGCGCCCCTTGACGCCCCGGGCGTATTCCTGGATCTCGCCGCGCAGGTAATCCAGCTGCCGCAGCACGGTGCGCGCATGCTTCACGAACACCTCGCCCGACGGGGTCAGCGTCACCCCCTGGCTGCCGCGATACAGCAGGTCGGTACCCAGGGATTCCTCGAGGCCCTTGACCCGGTTGCTGGCGGCGGGCACGGACAGGAAGGTGCGTTCGGCGCCTTTGGTCAGGCTCATGGCGCTGGCCACGTTCACCATCAGCTGCATATCGATCAGGTCAAAGCGAGTCGCCATGGCACGGCCATCCTTCGAATTCGTAAAGCCCATCTTAAGCAAACAATAATAGGCAAACTCGGCCTGGATCAAGCACAGTGATGCCCATGCACCGCCGGCCCGCATCGGGCGGCCGCCGGCTCACCCCCTCAGGAATACCATGACACACCCGAGCGCCGTCCTGTCCCGATTCGTGGCCGACCTGCGATATGACGACATTCCCGCACCCGTCCTGCGCCGCGCGGAAGACCTGCTGCTGGACTGCCTGGGCTCGATCCTGGCCGGTTCCGGCGCCCGCGCGGTCCGGATCCTGGCACGGTACGCGCAGGCCATGGGCCCCGCCGACGGACCCTCCGAGAACATGGTCGTCCGGCAAGGCACCAGCCCGGCGTTCGCGGCCCTGTGCAACGCCGCCGCCGCGCACATGGTGGAGCAGGACGACGTGCACAACGGCTCGGTGTTCCATCCCGGCGCCGTGGTCGTGCCGCCCGTCCTGGCCGCCGCCCAGGCGCGCGGCGCATCCGGCAAGGCGGTGCTGACCGCGATGGTCGCCGGCTACGAGGCCGGGATCCGCATCGGCGAATGCCTGGGGCGCTCGCACTACACCGTCTTTCATACGACCGGCACGGCCGGCACACTGGCCGCCGCGATGGCCACCGGCAATCTGCTGGGCCTGGATCCCGCCCGGATGCGGCACGCCCTGGGCTCGGCCGGCACCCAGGCCGCCGGCCTGTGGGAATTCCTGCGCGACGGCGCCGACTCCAAGCAGCTGCATACCGCCCAGGCAGAGGCCAACGGCCTGAAGGCGGCCTGGCAGGCGGAAGACGGCTTCACGGGCGGGTCCCGCGTCCTGGAAGGCCCTCAGGGGATGGCGGCCGCCGT
>CBFGXR010000149.1:0-5495 GCA_965652675.1 uncultured Castellaniella sp. | reverse complement strand
GACCTGAGCTTCCTCGTCCTGATCCTGATCGGGACCGCGTTGCTGTCCCTGCCGGTCGCGCAGCGCCATCCCTTCGGCGTGTTCGAGGCGCTGTTCACCGCCACGTCCGCCGTCACCGTCACCGGCCTGATGCTGATCGACCCGGCCACGGACCTGAGCTTCTTCGGCCAGGCCGTGCTGCTGGCCCTGGTGCAGATCGGCGGCATCGGCTTCGTCACCTTCGCCATCATCGCCACCCTGACACTGGGCAAGCGCGTCAGCCTGAAATACCAGGCCTTGGCGCTGGAGGCCTTCAATCAGACCAGCGTGTTCCGCATCCGCCAGACGGCGGTGACAGTGCTGAAATTTTCCCTGGCGATCGAAGGCGCCGCCATCCTGATCCTGACCCTCTGGTGGTGGCGCCACGACAACCTGGGGCACGCCTTCCTGCTGGCCGGATTCCACGCCGTCTCGGCCTTCAACAACGCCGGCCTGTCGCTCTTTCCCGGCAGCCTGGCCGCCTTCGCCGGAGACCCGGTCACCACCTTCGTCATGACCGGCTGCGTCATCCTGGGGGGACTGGGCTTCAGCGTGCTGGCCGACATCCAGCAGAAACGCAGCTGGGCGGCGCTGGCCTACTACACGCGGCTGATGCTGATCGGCACGCTGGTCCTGAACCTGGCCGGCTTCGCGCTGTTCTGGCTGATCGAGGCGCGCAACCCCCACACCCTGGGCGCGCTGCCGGCCGCCAGCCAGGGACTGGCGGCCTGGACCCAGGTCGTCGCGGCGCGCACGGCCGGCTTCGCCAGCGTGGACGTGGACCAGCTGTACGACAGCTCGCGATTCCTGCTCACCGGCCTGATGTTCATCGGCGGCGGCTCGCTGTCCACCGCCAGCGGCATCAAGCTCGCCACCTTCATCGTCCTGCTGGCGGTGGTCCGGGCCTACATCCTGCAGCGCAAGGAAGTCGTGCTGATGCACCGCGCCATCTCTCCCGAAACCATCCAGAAGGCCCTGGCCCTGATGATGGTCTCGGGCATGCTGGTCTGCCTGGGCATCTTCCTGGTCAGCCTGTTCGAGGACCTGCCCTTCATCGCCGTGGTGATGGAAGTCATGTCGGCCTTCAGCACCACCGGCATCAGCCCCGACCTGACGCGCGCCCTGAGCCTGCCCAGCCAGATCGTGCTGATGCTGCTGATGTTCGTCGGCCGCCTGGGGCCCCTGACCCTGGTCTACAGCCTCGGCACGCAGCGCCGCAGCCGGGTGCGCTACCCGGAAACGGTCGTGCAGATAGGGTGATACATGTACTACTATTACTCCTTTCCCAGTCCCAACCTCTCTTTAGGATCCCGTCCATGGTGATTTCCATCGCACGACAGGCGGCGCTGTGCGCCGCCCTCGGCCTTGCAGGCCTGGCCACCACGGTTTCGGCCGCCACGCTGAAAATCGGCACCGAGGGCGGCTATCCGCCCTGGAGCATGGTCGACGCCAGCGGCAAGGTCACCGGCTTCGACGCCGACGTCGGCCACGCCCTGTGCAAGAAGCTCGACATGAAGTGCCGCTTCGTGGTCCAGGCCTTCGACAGCCTGATCCCCGCCCTGCAGGCCGAACGCTTCGACCTGGTGATCTCGGGCATGTCCGTCACCGCGGAACGCGCCAAGGTCATCGCCTTCAGCCTGCCCTACGCCACCGAAGACTCCGCCTTCGTCCTGCCCAAGGGCGACGCGCTGCTGAAGGCCGCCGATCCCAAGGCCCTGATGGCCGGCCTGGCGGGCAAGACCGTCGGCGTGCAGAGCGGCACCACCCAGGGCGCCTTCCTGCAGAAATACGCCCCGGACCTGAAGCTCAAGACCTACGAGACCCAGGACCAGATGCAGATGGACCTGTCGGCCGGCCGCCTGAACGCGACTTTCTCCGAAGTCACCCCGCAAAGCCAGTTCCTGGACACCGCCGGCAAGGGCAAGTTCGCCCTGGCCGACGCCGTGGTCAAGAGCAGCGCCGACCCGGAAATCCTGGGTCAGGGCATCGGGGCCGGCATCAACCAGAAGAACACCGAACTGAAGGCCAAGGTGGACAAGGCCCTGTGCGAACTGATCGCCGACGGCACCATCAAGGCCTCCAGCACCAAGTGGTTCGGCGTCGACCTGTCCAACTACGCCGCCTGCAAGAAGTAATGCCTGACCGCGCGGCCGGCTCCCCCGGGGGCCGGCGCCATTTCCCCAGGGCCGCCGGCCGCTTCACGCCGGCACCGCCCTGGGGTTTTCAATCAACGTCATGATCCAGACCCTGCACGACATCCTGAGCGCCGGCTGGGGCGGCATGCTGCTGCGCGGCGCGGCCATGACCGTCTTCATCAGCCTCTGCGGCATCGGCCTGGGCATGGTCATCGGCATCGCCGGCGCCGCCGTCAAGACCGGCGCCAACCGCGCCGCGCGCGCGCTGGTCGCCCTGTACACCCTGATCGTGCGCAGCGTCCCCGAACTGCTCATCATCTACCTGCTGTTCTTCGGCGCGGTGCAGCCCGCCGCCGACCTGGCCGACTGGCTGGAATGGGACGACCTGATGAGCACCGTCTTCCCCATGCTGGTCGGCATCCTGGCCATCGCCCTGATCTCCGGGTCCTACAGCGTGGAAGTCTTTCGCGGCGCCTTCAAGGCCATCGACCCCGGCCAGCTGGAAGCCGCCCGCGCCATCGGCCTGGACCGCCGCCAGTGCCTGCGCCGCATCACCCTGCCCCAGCTGTTCTGGTACGCCCTGCCGGGCGCCAACAACGTCTGGCAGGCGGCCCTGAAGGACACCGCCCTGATTTCCCTGGTGGGCCTGGTCGAACTGATGCGCGCCGCCGTGCTGGGCTCGGCCGCCACGCGCGCCCCCCTGGCCCTGTACCTGATGGCCGGCATCCTGTATTTCCTGATCGGCGCCTGCAGCCAGGGGCTGTTCGTCTGGGCCGAACGCCATTTCGGGCGCGGCATGCGGGGGGCCGGACGATGATCGAACTGTTCGAACACGCCGTCCCCGTGCTGATCGAAGGCTTCTGGATCACCTTGCGCATCGGTCTTTTTTCCATCCTGTTCGCCTCGCTGCTGGGCCTGGGCGCGGCGCTGATGCGCACCGCGCGCCACCCGCTGGTGTCGGGCGCCGCCTTCGCCTACAGCACCGTCTTTCGCGGCACACCGCTGCTGATCCAGCTGTTCCTGCTGTACTACGGCATCGGCACCCTGGCATTCGTGCACGACCAGCCCGCCCTGTGGTGGCTGTTTTCCGACGGCGCGCGCTGCGCCATCCTGGCCATCGCCCTGAACAGCGGCGCCTACATGAGCGAGGCCATCCGCGGCGGCCTGCAATCCGTGCCCGCCGGCCAGCTGGACGCCGCCGCGTCCTGCGGCATGAGCCGCCTGCAGATCTTCCGCCGCATCCGCTTCCCCCTGGCCATCCGCCAGGCCTTCCCGGCCTACAGCAACGAACTGGTGCTGGCCATCAAGGGCACCAGCCTGGCGTCCACCATCGCCGTCATGGAACTGACCGGCTTCGCCCGGCGCCTGATGAGCCAGAGCTACCTGATCGTCGAGACCTTCATCATCGCCGGCATCCTGTATCTGGCCATCAATGTGACCCTGCTGGGCTGCGCCTGGCTGGTGGAGCGCGGCCTGGGGATCCGGTCGGGGGATTGAACCTCGTCCGGCCATCGATCATGAAACGCGCCTCCGGCAAACCCATCCCCTGCCCCTGCGGCCTCCCGGCCGCCTACGCCGACTGCTGCGGCCGCTGGCACCACGGTCCGCAATTTTTACGGGCGCCCGACGCCCAGGCCCTGATGCGTTCGCGGTACAGCGCCTACGTGCTGGACGAACTGGACTACCTGCTGCGGACCTGGCACCCCGACTCCCGCCCCGCCACGCTGGAACCCAACGAGCCCGGTACCCGCTGGCTGGGGCTGGACGTGCGCCGCCACGACCGGATCGGCCACGATCATGAAATCGTGGAATTCGTCGCGCGGGTGCGCGTCAACGGCCGCGCCACCCGGATCCACGAAACCAGCCGGTTCACGCGGGTGGAGGGGGTGTGGCTGTATGTGGATGGGACCGCTTGAGTACACTTGAGCTTGAGCACCCGCCCCGGTCCGGTCGGCCGACCTTCGAATCCTCCACGCCCATGCCATGATGCTGATCTACGATGCCCAGAGCCCCGCGCCGCGCTGCCTGCGGATGTTCCTGCTCGAAAAGCAATTGCGACTGCCCGCCACGACCATCGACGTGATGACGGGCGAAAACCGCCAGCCCGCCTACCTCGCCATCAACCCGGCGGGCCAGACGCCGGCCCTGCGGCTGGAGGACGGCACCACCCTGGCCGAGGCGGTCGCCATCGCGGAATACCTGGAAGAGCGCCACCCCGAGCCCGCGCTGATCGGCCGCACGCCCGAACAGCGCGCGCAGACCCGGCAATGGTGGCGCCGGGTCGAACTCAACATCACGGAATTCATCCACAACGCCTACCACTATGCCGAGGGACTGGCCCGCTTCGAACCTCGCATCCCGGTCGCGCCCGAGGCGGCCGACGGCCTGAAGCGGGTGGCCCGGGACCGCCTGCGGTGGCTCGACGGCCTGTTCGGCCCCGGTCCCTACCTGTGCGGCGAACGCTTCACCGCCGCCGACATCTGGCTGTACGTCTGGCTGGATTTCGGCGAATCCGTCGGCCAGCCCTTCGACCACGGCCTGCCGCGCATCGGTCCGTGGTTCGAGCGCGTGGCGGCGCGGCCCAGTGCGGCGCGCAGCCGCGCGCTGCTGTCATCCGCGCAGGGGTGAACCTGCCCTTTCCCTGACGGACTTTTCCGCGCGCAGTATCCCAAATTGAGCCTCGACCCCGCCATACTGGCTGAAGCGGCGGGCATACTCTGCTCATGTTGAGTCGTGTATCTATACAAGATACAATTGAAGATGATCAAGAGCTTCCGACATAAAGGGATTCAGCTGTTTTTTGAAACCGGATCACGAGCGAAGATCCAGGCAATCCACGCATCGCGGCTCAAACGCCAACTCCTGGCGCTGAACCGTGCGGCAAGGCCTGAAGACATGGACATCCCCGGCTGGAGACTGCATCCTCTGAAAGGACTGGAACTGCGAGGACATTGGGCAATCCGGATCAGCGGCAACTGGCGGCTGACCTTCATGTTCGACGGCCGGGACGCGATTCTCGTCGACTATCAGGACTATCACTGAGAGAACCAATATGCAGCTGCATACCCCCCCTCATCCAGGCAGCATTCTGAAGGAGGACGTCCTGCCGGAACTCGGTCTGACGGTCACGCAAGCCGCGGCGCAACTCGGCGTCTCGCGCGTGCAGTTTTCCCGCTTCATCAACGGCCGATCGGGCGTCACGCCGGAACTGGCGCTACGCCTGTCTAAATGGATCCCCACGCCCAGCGCCATCATGTGGCTACAGATGCAGGCCGACTACGACTTGTGGCAGGCCGAGCATTCCGGCCGAGAATTCCAGGTCACGCCGGCACCCCACGCCGG
>CBFGXR010000148.1:0-5536 GCA_965652675.1 uncultured Castellaniella sp. | reverse complement strand
TGATCGTGATCGACTTCATCGACATGGAGGACAGCAAGAACCAGCGCGCCGTCGAGGTAGCGCTTCACGCGGTTGACGTTGTCGGGCATGACCACGCTCATGAAGGCGGTCGCCTGATCGTGGATGTCGTCCGTGTCGATCAGGATTTCGCCGATTTCCGGCGAGAAGTAGTCGCGGATGGCGCGGATGACCAGGCTGGATTCCAGATAGATCAGGATCGGCGCCTTGTTCTCGCGGGCGGCGGCGTCGATGGCCGTCCAGAGCTGCAGCAGGTAGTTCAGGTCCCATTGCAGTTCTTCGACGCCCCGGCCGATGCCGGCGGTGCGGGCGATCATGCTCATGCCGGCCGGGATTTCCAGCTGGTCCATGGTGTCGCGCAGTTCCTGGCGGTCTTCGCCTTCGACCCGGCGCGACACGCCGCCGCCGCGCGGATTGTTGGGCATCAGCACCAGGTAGCGGCCGGCCAGGGAGATGAAGGTGGTCAGGGCCGCGCCCTTGTTGCCGCGTTCTTCCTTTTCGACCTGGATGATGAGTTCCTGGCCTTCGGACAGGGCGTCCTGGATGCGGGCGCTGCGCACGTCCACGCCTTCCTTGAAGTAGCTGCGGGCGACTTCCTTGAAGGGCAGGAAGCCGTGGCGGTCTTCCCCGTAGTTGACGAAGCAGGCTTCCAGGCCCGGTTCGATCCGGGTGATGACGCCTTTGTAGATGTTGCCTTTGCGCTGTTCGCGCCCGGCGGTCTCGATGTCCAGATCGATCAGCTTCTGGCCATCGACAATCGCGACGCGTAGTTCTTCTTGGTGCGTCGCATTGAACAGCATGCGTTTCATGAGTGGGTTTCTCCGTAGTCAGGGCGCGCCGGATTCGGCGCACGGCCACGGGTCACTCGGTGTGCGATGCGGCAGTCTGCGAGGGGATCGGTGCGCTGACGAAGTCAGGCCGCGCCGGTCTCCTGGGGAGGGGGCACGGTGCGCCGGTGGGCGCAAGGTTCTGTCAGCAGGACGGTCAAGGGCACGATGCGTGGTTGACGAAATGATTGCTGGGAACGGCGAACGCGGGCTGTGGGCCGCGTCCGGTGCGGAAGAGCGAGCAGAATCTGCGGCGTCGCACGCGGCCTGACGTCGATTCCAGCGCCCGGCGACAGCGCGCGGGGGAGGGAACCGGGACGGAGCCGGCGACCAAGGACCTGGAGGCTGGAAGTGAGGCAGTACAATGGGGTCCCTGCTGCCCGACGGAGATGCATCCATTGCGTCTCTACGCCAGGCGGTTTCCAGCCTCTATGGGCTGTTGCGATTATATGCCGCTTTTCCCTATGCGCAAAATAGTTGATGCTCCCGTCCCGCCGCCGGCCGTCCGCCAGGTGGTCGTGGGGGCCGAACACGAGGGGCAGCGGCTGGACAATTTCCTGTTGCGGATCTGCAAGGGTGTGCCCAAGAGCCACCTCTACAAGGCCATCCGCGACGGCCAGGTGCGGGTCAACAAGGGCCGCTGCCGGGCCGAAACCCGCCTGGCGGCCGGCGACACGGTGCGCGTCCCGCCGCTGCGCCTGCCGGCGCCCGGGTCCGCGCCGCCGGCGCCGCCGGCCGCCTTTCCCGTCCTGTACGAAGACGACCACCTGCTGGTGATCGACAAGCCGGCCGGGGTGGCCGTGCACGGCGGCAGCGGGGTGTCCTTCGGCGTGATCGAGCAATTGCGCGCCGCGCGTCCCGACGATCGCCTGCTGGAACTGGCGCACCGCCTGGACCGGGAAACGTCGGGCGTGCTGATGGTGGCGCGCAGCCGCAAGGCCCTGCTGGCCCTGCACGACATGATGCGCGAGAGCCGGGGGCGCAAGCACTACCTGGCGCTGGTCGTGGGCGACTGGGTCAACGACCGCCAGCACATCCGCCTGCCCCTGCTGAAATACCTGACCCCGGACGGCGAGCGCCGGGTGCGCGTCGACGCCCTGGGCAAGCCCGCCCACACCATCGTCACCCTGCGGCGCCGCTACGCCGGCCGCTATTCCCTGGTGGGGGCCGAATTGCGTACCGGGCGCACCCACCAGATCCGGGTGCACCTGGCGGCCCAGGGGCATCCGATCGCGGGGGACGACAAATACGGGCCGGACGCCGTGCGCGCCGCCCTGGCCGCCCAGGGCTTCCGGCGCATGTTCCTGCATGCGCACCGGCTGGAGATCCCGCATCCGGTGTCCGGCGAGCCCCTGGTCTTCGAAGCCCCGCTGCCGCCCGCCTGCCGGGCGCTGCTGGATCATCTGGAACACCCCCGCCCATGACGACGCCCCCGACTCCGCCGCAAAAACGCTACAGCGCCGTGATCTTCGACTGGGACGGCACGCTGCTGGATTCCACGCATCACATCGTCGGGGCGCTGCTGGGCGCCTGCCGCGACCTGGAACTGCGCGTGCCGTCCCGCGAAGAGGCCGGCTGGGTGATCGGGCTGTCGCTGCAGGCGGCCCTGTACCGCCTGGTGCCGGATCTGGGGGCCGACCGCGTGGACGCCTTCATCGACCGGTATCGCACTCATTTCATGGCGCTGCAGCACGAAATGCATCTGTTCGAGGGCCAGGCGGGCCTGTTGCGCGCGCTGAGCGCGGGCGGGGCGGTGCTGGGCGTGGCCACGGGCAAGAGCCGGCGGGGCCTGGACGAGTCGATCGAGCGGCTGGGATTGCGCGATCTGTTCCGCGCCACGCGCACGGCCGACGAGGCGCGCGGCAAGCCGGATCCGGACATGCTGCTGCAACTGCTGGCCGAACTGGACCTGGCGCCGGATTCGGTGCTGATGGTGGGCGACACCACCCACGACGTGCTGATGGCGCGGGCGGCCGGGGTGGACAGCCTGGCGGTCGCCTACGGCGCGCATGCGCCGGCCCTGCTGGAATCGGCCCGGCCGACGGCGCTGGCGGCCACGGTGTCCGACATGCAGGCCTGGATCCGGGCGCGCGCGGGCTGACCGCCCGCCGGCGAACTTTTCAGGCTGGCGGTGATCTAAACTGAATTGTCTTCCGGCAGGGAATCATCATGCGCGCACCCTGGGAAATCGGCATCCGGCCCTCTGAAATCACGCCCGAGCCCGTCTGGCGGTCCCGGCGGCGCTGGCTGCGGCAGGCGGCCTTGGGCTCGCTGGCGCTGGGCGTGGGCGGCCTGGCCCGGGCGGCGGCCGACGACGGCCCGGCGGGCCCCGTCCTGCAAGCCCCGCGCGACGCCCGCTGGTCGACCGGCGAGCCGCCCAACGCCTGGCGGGACATCACCACCTACAACAATTTTTACGAGTTCGGCACCGGCAAGGGCGATCCGGCCGAATACGCGGGGCGCATGCGGCTGGAACCCTGGACCGTGCGGATCGACGGCGCCGTGCGCAAGCCCCTGACCCTGGACCTGGACGCGCTGCGGCGCCTGGCGCCCCTGGAAGAGCGCGTCTACCGGCTGCGCTGCGTCGAGGCCTGGTCCATGGTGGTGCCCTGGACCGGCTATGCCCTGTCCCATCTGCTGCGACAGGCCGAGCCGACGGCGGACGCCCGCTACGTGGTGTTCACGACCGCGCTGCAGCCCGACGCCATGCCGGGCGTGGCGGCCGGCGTCCTGGACTGGCCCTATGTCGAAGGCCTGCGCCTGGACGAGGCCATGCATCCGCTGGCGCTGCTGACCTTCGGCGTCTACGGCCGCGCCCTGCCGCCGCAGAACGGCGCGCCCCTGCGGGTGATCGTGCCGTGGAAATACGGTTTCAAGTCGGCGAAATCGCTGGTCGCCATCCGTCTGCAGGCGGAACCGCCGGTCACCAGCTGGATGCGCGCCGCGCCCCGCGAATACGGCTTCTACGCCAACGTCAATCCGTCGGTGCCGCATCCCCGCTGGAGCCAGGAAACCGAGCACCGCATCGGCACGGGGTGGTTCTCGCCGCGCCTGCCCACCCAGCCCTTCAACGGCTATGCCGATGCGGTGGCCGGGCTGTACGCGGGCATGGACCTGGCGCGCAATTTCTGATGGGCGCGCGTCCCGTGGCCGCCGCCGCTGCCGCGCACCGTCCGCGCCCGGGCGGCGGCTGGATCCTGGGCGCCTGCGTCCATGCCTGCGGCCTGTTCCCCCTGCTGCGCTGGGTCGCGCTGGGCGCGGCCGGGGGGCTGGGCGTCAATCCGCAGGAATTCCTGATCCGTTCCTCCGGCCTCTGGGCGCTGGCGCTGCTGTGGGCCACCCTGGCCGTGACGCCGGCGCGCCGGCTGGGCTGGTCCGGCCTGCTGCGCCACCGGCGCAAGCTGGGGCTGTACGCCTTCTTCTATACCGTGCTGCACGTCCTGGCCTGGGCGCTCTGGGACCGGGGCTGGGTGCCGGCCTCGATGTGGACGGATCTCTGGCGGCGCGATTTCATCGGCGTGGGCGCGCTGGCCGTCCTGTGCCTGGCGCCGCTGGCGGCGACTTCCACCCACGGCTGGATGCGACGCCTGGGGCGCGGCTGGAAGCGCCTGCATGCGCTGGTCTATCCGGCCGCCATCCTGTCGGTCCTGCATTTCGACTGGATGCGGGCGGGCAAGCATGATCTTCTGGAACCGCGCCTGTACGCCCTGGTCCTGGCGCTGCTGCTGGCCGTGCGCCTGCCGGGGTGGTGGCGCGGCCGGCGTGCGGCGCGGCGTGACGTGCCCGGCTGAGCCTCAGTCCGCCAGGTACAGGAACAGCGTCGGCTTGCGCTCGAAGTCCGGCGGTCCGGCCTTGCGCCACTGGGCGATGGTGCGCGTGGCGATGGCCTCGTCGTCGCAGGTCAGCGAACTGGCGACGCACAGCCGCGTCGCGTCGCGCAGGGTGCGCAGCAGCGCCTCGAACAGCGCGGCGTTGCGGTAGGGGGTTTCGATCAGGATCTGGGTCTGTTGCTGCTTGTGCGACGCCGATTCCCAGGCGCGCAGTTGGGCGTCGCGTTCGTGCGCCTTGACCGGCGCGTAGCCGTGGAAGGCGAAGCGCTGGCCCTGCAGGCCGCTGGCCATCAGGCCCAGCATGATGGATGAAGGCCCCGTCCAGGGCACGACCCGGATGCCGGCGGCATGCGCCTGGGCCACGACCAGGGCGCCGGGGTCCGCGACGGCCGGACAGCCCGCCTCGGACACCAGGCCGACGTCCTGGCCGGCGGGCGCGGCGGCCAGCCAGGCGCGGATTTCCCCCGCCTGCGTGTCCGGCTTCAGGGTATGGATGGTGATTTCCTGCAGCGGGACGGCGGTTTCGATCTGCTTCAGGAAGGCGCGCGCCGTTTTCGCGTTTTCGGCGATGAAGCAGCGCAGCGTGGCGGCGATTTCGCGGGCGGCCAGGGGCAGCCAGCGTGCCGGGTCCGCCTGGCCCAGGCCGACGGGGATCAGGTGCAGGGTGGTCATGGTTCGATCTCGGGGTGGGGCGCCAGGGGTTCCAGGCCGAAGGCGCGCAGCATGCGGCACAGGGCGATCAAGGGCAGGCCGATCAGGGCGGTGGGGTCGTAGCTGCGCATCCGTTCCATCAGCGCGACGTCCAGTTGCTCGGCCTTGTCGCTGCCGGCCGTGTCGAAGGGCTGTTCGACGTGCAGGTAG
>CBFGXR010000147.1:0-5548 GCA_965652675.1 uncultured Castellaniella sp. | reverse complement strand
TGCCTGGGACCTGAAACTGGCCGATGCGGCCGCCGCGGCGCCGCTGCGCGAGCGCGCGGCGCGCGACGGCGTGACGCTGTGCGATTCGTCGTCGGCGCTGTGCGCGGCCAGCGATCTGGTGATTTCCGCCGTCACCGCCTCGAACACCGTGGCGGTGGCGCGCGACGCGGCCGCGCATCTGCGGCCGGGCACCGTCTTCCTGGACCTGAATTCCGCCTCGCCGGGGGCCAAGCGCCAGGCCGCCGGACTGGTCGAGGCCGCGGGCGGACGCTACGTCGAGGCGGGGGTGATGACCTCGGTCCCGCCCTACGGCATCCGGGTACCGATGCTGCTGGGCGGGCCGCACGCCGAAGCCCTGGCCGAACGGCTGCGCGCCTTCGGCATGGACGCCACCGCCGTGTCGCCCGAACTGGGTGTGGCCTCGGCGATCAAGATGTGCCGCAGCGTGATGATCAAGGGCCTGGAGGCCCTGGTGATCGAAAGCTACACGGCCGCGCGCGCCTACGGCGTCGAGGACTACGTGCTGCCCACGCTGCAGGAAACCTTCCCGTCCATCGACTGGACGGAGCAGGGCCGCTATTTCTACAGCCGCGTCGTGCAGCACGGCCGCCGCCGCGCCGAGGAAATGCGCGAGGTCGCCAACACCGTGCGCGAGGCCGGCTTCGAACCCTGGATGGCCGCCGCGACCGCTGAAAAGCAGGACTGGGTCGCCGGACTGGCCGCCCAGGGCCTGTTCGTGGACGTCGAGGCGGCGGGCGGCTGGCAGGCCTATGCGGACCGGCTGATCGCCCAGGCGCGCGGCTGAGCCATCGTTCTTTGCCGTCGTGCGTGGCTGACGGACCTTGATATTGTGACCCAGGCGGGGCTTGTCACGTTCAGGTATAAGCCTGGAATTGGTTGTGGTCCCGGCTGAGCAGTTGCATCAACTTTGGGTGGATGAAGAGCTTTTCTTTGCCAAATGGCATTTCACGCAACACGCCCAGGGTGGTCAGGTCGTGCAGATAGCGTGAAGCGGCCTGGCGTTGGGCAATGCCTTTGTCCACCAGGTTGCCGATGCGGCAATAGGGCTGTTCAAAGATGACGTCCACCAATTCGCGCGTGTAGATCTTGGGCAGGCGCATGCGCACGTGTTCGGTGGTGTGCTCGGCCAGCGCGCGGATGGCTGCGATCTTGCCGGTAGTCCAGCGGGACGTGTCGGCCACGGCCCGCAGCATGAACAGCAGCCAGGGTTCCCAGGCTTCGTCTCGCGTGACACTGAGCAGCAGGCGGTAGTAGTCGGCCTTGTGCGCGATGATATGGCGGCTGAGATACAGGATGGGCAGGTTCAGCAATTCCTCCTGGATCAGGTAGAGGATGTTGAGCACCCGGCCCGTGCGGCCGTTGCCATCGGTGAAGGGGTGAATGGCTTCGAATTGATAATGACCTACCGCCATGCGGACCAACGGGTCCAGCGCGGTCTGCTCGTGCAGGAAGCGTTCCCAATTGGCGAGCAGATCGCGCAAGCGGGCTTCGCCTTCGGGTGGGGTGTAGATCACCTCGCCGGAGCGGTCGTTGGCGAACTTTATCGACACGTCCACAGCTTCATGTCGCCGTCGACGACACGTCAAGAAAACGTGTTCCAATTTTGCGGAAACGAGAACATGTTCTGAGTTCATGTCGTTTGCAATGGCATAACCGGGACAGTGTGTCGCGAGCGTTTGAGGTCGCCACGCCGTCAGGCGGGACGTGTCATCGCAGGCGGATACACCTGCCGCACCGTCGTCCTGATCAGTTCCAGCATCGCCTTCTGTGTCAGGGTCGTGATCCGGCCCGCCGCCGTCGCCAGGTACAGGCGGCTGCGCAGTTCGGGCTGGGTGATGGGGCGGATGTGGTAGCGGTCCGGCTGGGCCGAGGTCAGGACGGCGTGTTCTGTCAGGATGGCGTAGCCCGTGCCGTCGGCCACCAGGTCCAGGATCGCCTGGACGCTGTCGATTTCCAGGCGGATGTTCGGCCGGGCGCCGATCAGCGCCATTTCCGATTCCAGCAGCATGCGCACGGTGTGCGGCCGGTTCGGGATGATCAGGGGGATGTTGACCAGCGCGTGCAGCGGCAGCGGCTGGTCCGAGGGATGCGGCCCCCGGGTGCCGACCAGATACAGCCGTTCGCTGGTCAGCGGCGACAGGTCCAGGTCGGCGGACGGGGAGGGGTTGTACATCAGGGCGATGTCCAGGCGGCCCGCCAGCAGCCATTCCTGCATGACCAGGGACAGGCCCTCGCTGATCGACAGGCTGGCGTTCGGCAGCCGCTTGCGGAACTGCCGCGTCAGTTCCACCGTCATCATCTTCGAGGCGCTGGGCGCGATGCCCAGGGCCACCCGGCCGGCCAGCGCGCCCTGGACCCGGCCCATGTCCTCTTTGGCCCGGTCGACCTGGTGCAGGATGCCCCGGCAGTGTTCCAGCAGCAGCTTGCCGGCTTCGGTGGTGGTGACGCCGCGCCCGTTGCGGTTCAGCAGGTTCTGGCGCAGTTCGACTTCCAGCATGCGGACCTGGCGGCTGAGGGCCGGCTGGGCGATGTTCAGCGCGTGCGAGGCCTGGGTGAAGCTGCCCAGTTCGGCGACGCGCATGAAGTATTCCAGTTGCTTCAGATCCATGGCTTCCTGCCTGTATCAGGGTTTACCCTTAAATTCGGTATCGAGCACTGGGAATCATAGCATTTCGGCATAGCTGTTAGTGGACATATGCCCTTATGCTCAGAGCGCCGCATGGCCATAATGGGCTCCATCGAGCACAGTGTGGTGACATGATGCAGAAACCCATTCCAGCCTTGTTCATGCGCGGCGGCACGTCGCGCGGACCGTTCTTCCTGGAATCCGACCTGCCCTCGGACACGGCGGCGCGCGACCGGGTGCTGCTGGCGGTCATGGGTTCGCCGGACCGGCGCCAGATCGACGGCCTGGGCGGGGCCCATCCCCTGACCAGCAAGGTCGGCATCGTGCGCCCTGGTACCACCCCGGGCGTGGACCTGGAATTCCTGTTCGCGCAGTTGCAGCCCGACCGCGATACGGTCGATACGACGGCCAATTGCGGCAACATGCTGGCGGCGGTCGTGCCCTTCGCGCTGGAGCGCGGCCTGATCCAGGCCCAGGACGACGAAACCACCGTCCGCGTGCTGACCCGCAACACCGGCATGCAGTGCGACATCACGGTGCTCACGCCCATGACGCCGGCAGGCCGCCAGGTGTCCTACGAGGGCGACGCGCGCATCGACGGCGTGCCCGGCCGTTCGGCGCCGATCACCATCAATTTCCTGGACACGGCCGGCTCGGTGTGTTCGGGCCTGCTGCCCACCGGCCGGGTGCGCGACCGCGTGCGCGTCGAACCGCCGGCCGGCGCGGACTTCGACGCCTTCGAGATCGAAGTCACCTGCATCGACAACGGCATGCCGCTGGTGCTGTTCCAGGCCGGCGACGTCGGCTGCACGGGACATGAAACCCCGGCCGAACTCAACGCCGACCAGGGGCTGAAGGCCCGCATCGAGGCCCTGCGGCTGCGCACGGGCGAACTGATGGGCCTGGGGGACGTGTCTTCGCGCAACTACCCTAAGATGACCCTGGTGTCCGCCCCCCGGCAAGGCGGGGCGATCGAGACCCGCAGTTTCATTCCGCACGTCTGCCACGAGGCCATCGGCGTGCTGGCGGCGGTGACGGTGGGCACGGCCTGCGTCCTCGAAGGCTCCGTGCCGCACGACCTGGCGCGTTTGCCCGAAGGCGCGCGCAAGGCGGTGTCGATCGAGCACCCCAGCGGCGAATTCACGGTCGAACTGGAGCTCGACCCCCAGGATCCCCAGAAGGTCGTGCGCGCGGCGCTGCTGCGCACCGCGCGGCTCATCATGCGCGGCGAAGCGATGGTGCCGGCCTCGGCCTGGCCCCAGGCGCGCTGATCATCCCGGATACGGCGTCATACAGAAAAGGAATCGTAAGACATGAGCAGAAAACCCCTGATCATCGATTGCCACGGCCATTACACGACGGCGCCGCAGGCGCTGGCCGACTGGCGCGACCGGCAGATCGCCGGCATCCAGGACCCCGCGCAGCGGCCCAGCCCGTCGGACCTGCGCATCGGCGACGATGAACTGCGCGAAAGCATCGAGGCCAACCAGTTGCGCCTGATGCGCGAGCGCGGCTCCGACCTGACGATCTTCTCGCCGCGCGCCAGCTTCATGGCGCACCACATCGGCGACTTCCAGGTGTCCAGCACCTGGTCGGCGATCTGCAACGAACTCTGCCACCGGGTCGCGACGCTGTTTCCCGAGCACTTCGTCATGGCCGCGATGCTGCCGCAGTCGCCGGGCGTCGATCCGGCCACCTGCATCCCCGAACTGGAAAAATGCGTCAAGGAATACGGCGCGGTCGGGATCAACCTGAATCCCGATCCGTCCGGCGGCCACTGGAATTCGCCGCCGCTGTCGGACCGTTCCTGGTATCCCATCTACGAAAAGATGGTCGAATACGACATCCCGGCGATGGTCCACGTGTCCACCAGCTGCAACCCGTGTTTCCACACCACGGGCTCCCACTACCTGAACGCCGACACCACGGCCTTCATGCAGTGCCTGACCTCGGACCTGTTCA
This sequence comes from uncultured Castellaniella sp., assembly GCA_965652675.1. Taxonomy (GTDB): domain Bacteria; phylum Pseudomonadota; class Gammaproteobacteria; order Burkholderiales; family Burkholderiaceae_B; genus Castellaniella. Next base: position 939 of record CBFGXR010000147.1, on the reverse strand, counting down.
AGGACTTCCCGACTTTGCGCTTCGTGATCCCGCACGGCGGCGGCGCCGCGCCGTATCACTGGGGCCGTTTCCGCGGCCTGGCCCAGGCGCTGAAAAAGCCCCTGCTGGACGAACACCTGCTGAACAACGTGTTCTTCGACACCTGCGTCTACCACCAGCCGGGCATCGACCTGCTGACCAAGGTGATCCCGGTCAAGAACGTGCTGTTCGCCTCCGAGATGATCGGCGCGGTGCGCGGCATCGACCCCGAGACCGGCCATCATTTCGACGACACGAAACGCTACATCGAGGCCGCCGCGACGCTCAGCGACGCCGACCGCTTCCAGATCTACGAGGGCAATGCGCGCCGCGTGTATCCGCGCCTGGACGCCGCCCTGAAGGCCAAGGGCCTGTAACTCCCAGGAGAAATACGGACATGAGCACCCCCCTGAACCCGCTCGGCGTCGTTCACCGCACGATCCAGCGCGCCGATCCCGCCGCCGTCGAACAGCTTTCGCGCTTCGGCGTGGCGACCATCCACGAGGCCATGGGCCGCGTCGGCCTGATGAAGCCCTACATGCGTCCGATCTGGCGCGGCGCGCGGATGTGCGGCACGGCCGTCACCGTGCTGCTGCAGCCGGGCGACAACTGGATGCTGCACGTGGCCGCCGAGCAGATCCAGCCCGGCGACGTGGTCGTGGCCGGCTGCACCGCCGACAGCACCGACGGCTTCTTCGGCGACCTGCTGGCCACCTCGTTCAAGGCGCGCGGCGCGCGCGGCCTGATCATCGACGGCGGCGTGCGCGACGTGGACACCCTGGAATCCTTGGATTTCCCGGTGTTCAGCCGCGCCATCAGTTCCAAGGGCACCATCAAGGCCACCCTGGGCTCGGTCAACATCCCCGTGGTGTGCGCCGGCGCGCAGGTGAACCCGGGCGACGTGGTGGTGGCCGACACCGA